>DATJLB010000240.1:0-30526 GCA_035490915.1 Geobacteraceae bacterium | reverse complement strand
GCAACCGGACCGGCTCCATCGTCGCCGCAAGCCAGAGGACCATGCCGAAGCAGACAAAGAGAAAACCGTGGTGGCGGAGGTATCCTGGGTGCTTTGCGTAGAAAAAGACGAGCAGCCCGAGGCTCCCTGTCAGATAGTAGGCGAGTGCTAGAGGGCGCCTAACAAGGGCGAGTGAAACCAGCATCAGGATAACCGGCGCCCCGACCCAGGAGAAATTGGCGTAAAGGGGGAACTGCGCAAGGAGACTGCTCTGCCAGAATCTCAGCCCCGGCTTCGGCAGCGGCAGGTACGCCGCCGTCATGTTCTTGAAAACCCGCAGAAGCGGCGCCGGATTTGGTATCAAATGCCATTCGACCCATGAACCGCTATCAGGCGGCGGGTGCATCTGGAGCGCCGAGAGAACGATGCCGCCGAGCGCTATGCCCACCCCGGCCCAGGTCACGAGGCGACGAAGCGCTTCGGGAGGCCGTGTAATGTTCTCGGCCACCAGCATGACCAGCGCGGCAATGGTGAGAATGCAGGCGTGAACAGACGTGTTGGCGGCCAGAAAGAGGAGCACGCCGACCAAGAGCGGCCGCTCGCGACGGTGCGGGAAGAGCGCGCAGAACGCCACAAGCATGAGTACTCCGATGGCGTAGTTGCGGGCGATCGAGCCGTACTCGTAGACCGCATAGTAACCGAAGGCGAAGGAAGCGCGCACCCACCGCTGCGCCGGGGCGAACCTGACAATCAAGAAAACGGCGCTGGCGGCGATGAGCAGGTTGAGCCACTTCATCACCTCCGGGTTTCGGGTGAGGCGGGTGAGCGGCCAAACCAGCAGGAACCAGAGCACCGGGTGCCCCTCGTACCGAATAGCGTGAAAGATCTCCAACGGTGACGGTGTATCACGGCAGATGAGCCACGCTTGCATCTCGTCGCGCCACATTTCGTGGTGGAACGCTGTTATCCCCGCGTACAGGAGGAAAAGAGCCGTCACGGAAATCGCGAACAACCGCTCCCGACCCTCGCAGCTCTCCGCCGTCTCAGCTTTCCCTTTCACGTCAGACCCCCTTACCGGCATTTTCCCCCGGAACGCCGGCACATACGTGGCCGGTTACCATTAATTTCGTTCAGCTTGTCGGCACCGCATTATCTGCCAAAATTATCAGCTTTGCAACGACGGAGTCACAACGGACGCGAACCGAGAGTCAAAAAACGGCGGAACATTGCTATTTGGCTGCATTCCGAGAGAGAGGATTACCCGGCGGTTTCCTCCCGGAGGTAGTAGAGGATGTCCCGCAGGCTCTCGGTGACGATCAGTTCGTCCCGGGGAAACTCGTGGGGGGAAAGCTCGAGCGTCAGGGTCTCGTCGTAGCCGGTGTTGCGCAGGTGGTTGAGAAAGCGGGTGAGCGGCAGGATGCCACGGCCGGGGAGGAGGTGCTCCCGGCCGTGGCCGTAGTCGGAGAAGTGGATGTTCCTGATCCGGCCGGTGCCGTAGAAGAGATAGAAGTCGTTGATGAAGTTCGCCTTCCCCGACCCCATGTGGGTGCAGTCGAAGGTCTGGTAGAGGTTCCGCTCCGTGATGAACTCGATCATCATTTCGGTCTGGGAGAGGATGTACGGGTTCAGCTTGAACCTCCCGGTCCACGGCATGTTTTCCATGGCCAGGATCACCTTCCCGCCACCTACCTCCTTCTGGAAATCGTGGATCCGGTAGAGCCAGCGCCAGAACCTGATCTCGAACCCGGCCCAGGAAGCAGGGTGGAAGTTGACCAGCGGGACGCCGATCTCGGTGGCGAGCTCGACGGTCCGCTTGAGGGAGTCGATCTGGTTCCCCCACCCGTCCAGCGGCATGAACGGGGCGTGAACGGAGAGTATCGGCATGATCCCGGCAAGCTCCGCCATCAGCTTCCGCGAATTGACCCGCTGGAAGTCCTGGTTGATGATCAGCTCCACCCCGTCGAACCCCACATCCGCGGCCATCTCGAAGGCCTTCCTGAGGGGAAAGGTAAAAAGCGTCCCTGTGGAGAGGGATATCCGCATACGGTTACCCCTGCTCCGTGAAACGGACATAGGCGAGCTTCTCCAGGCCGGCCACCGCTTCCAGACCGCTTCTGAGCTGACGCTCCTCGTCCGGGGCCAACTCGGGAGGGGAAACGAACCGGCAGCGTTCCTGCTCGCACCCTTGGGAAAGCTGCAGGTTGAGCTTCAGGCGGGTAAAATCGTGGTAGGCGCGCAACAGCCGCTCGGTCAGCTCGACGCTCAGCACCCCCCTCCCCTGAAGCCCCTTGATCCTGTCGATGGTGGCCGTTTCATGGAGACCGTCGCTGACCGCCAGCATCCGGACGTTGGTGACGAGGGGGAGCAGGGCGTACTGCTCCAGGTCGAACTCACCCCGATGCCCGCCATGCTTTTCCACCCGCAGCCTGTTGAAAAAATCGAGACCGCCCGGCATTTCGGCGGTCTCCTTGCCGAACTCCCTGATCGCCGGCAGGGGGAAAGAGCTTCCCTGTGACTCCTCCCGGCGGGACTCGAGCATGCTCCAGACCAGGTTGATCATCTCGTCCGCCAAGGAGGCGTCGCCCTGGATCAGCCGCAGGTCGGCACGCCGGACCAGCTCGCTCAGATTCTCCCGGCCGGCCCGCGCCAGCTCTTCGGTTATCTCACGCCGCCACTCCGTCCTGCCGACGTGCCGGAAGGCCCTCAGCGTGGCAGTCGCACCGATGCTGTTCAATAGGCCGATCCTCGCCAGGAAGGCCGCCGCCCGGTATGTGAATTTCTCGAAATAACCCGCACTGGCCGGAGAGTCGTCGTTGTGGATCAGCAGATAGGCGGAATCGATGCAGAACGTCTGCTCCATCCTGCCGACGC
Source organism: Geobacteraceae bacterium (assembly GCA_035490915.1). GTDB lineage: Bacteria > Desulfobacterota > Desulfuromonadia > Geobacterales > Geobacteraceae > JAMPXD01. The sequence goes on along the minus strand of DATJLB010000240.1, from coordinate 27,676 downwards.
TCCCCCCCCCGAGGCAACAGTACGGGGCGGGCGGTCTCCCCTCCCCTTCCGTTTCGAGCCATTCCTCCACCCGCTGCAGTCCCGCGCGCACCAAGCCGTCCCGACAGGCGGCGAACAGGGAATGGAGCGCAATGACCGACCCCCGCTTCCGGTAGTACTCGGCAACCAGCATGTCGAACCGGGACATGAGGGGGGTGAAGTCGTCCTCGAACCGGGCGCCCTCGACCGCAGCCAGCGCCTGGGTGAACCGGGCGGAAAACTGTTCCTCGAAGGCAAGCTCAGCCTCCAGCCGTCCTTTCAGGCCGTTCAGGAGGTCGATCTCCTCCTCGGAAAAAAGACCCGCGATCCGGTCGGCATTCGTCCTCCGCATCTCGCCGACGACCTCGGCAATGCCGCGCCAGGCGAGAATATCGTCACCTTTGGCCCCCGGGAAAATCGACATGGATTACCTCTCCGCTATGACCCAATTACCACCAAAAGACACCAGGACACCAGAATTCTGTGATACAAACCCAAGAATCGGTACGACTTTCTTTGTGCCTTGGTGTCTTGGTGGTTAAAAAACGGATTTCAATCCAGGTGCCCGTGCACCTCCTCCGCCAGGAACCGCCTCATCTCCTCGGACGGCGGCGGGGTCATGAGCGACACCGCGATCATCACCGCGATCACCAGCGGCGCGCCGAACATGGCCGACGAGGTAATCGGGAAGATTTGCGCGACCACAGGGACGATCCCGCCGAACAGCGGCTCCGCAAAGGTGATCAGGAAACCGGTGAGCATCCCGGCGATCGCCCCTTGCCGGTTCGCCCTCCCCCACCAGATGCCGAGGACGAACGCCGGGAAGATGGTATTCCCGGCCAGGGCGAAGGCGACCGCGGTGATCTCGACGATCAGCCCCGGCGGTTTCAGGGCGAACATGAGGACCACCGCCGCCAGGAAGACCACCGACCCCTTGGCGATCGCCATCTTGCGCTCTTCCGTGGCATTCCGGTTGAGGAACCGGTAGTAGATATCGAAAGACATCGACGCCGCGCCAGTGATCAGGAGGCCGGCCACCGTGAAGAAGGCGGCGCTGATCGCCCCGGCCGCCAGGACGCCGATCAGCCAGGGGGGGAGCCCCCCCTTGATGGCGGTGTCGATCACCACCATGTCGGCGATGGCCCGTGCGGTGGCGGGATCGGGAACGCTCTTCGCGTGCAGCTCGAAGAGGCGCATGAAGACCCCGTAGGCGGGGGCGGACCAGTAGATGAGAGCGATGAAGAACAGTCCCCAGACCAGGCTCCAGCGCGCGTCGCGGATGTTCGGCACCACGTAGAAGCGGGACAGGACGTGCGGCAGCCCGGCGGTTCCTACCATCAGTGTGAAGCAGAGGGACCACCACTGGAAAAGCGAGGCGGAGGCGAAGGGGGCCGCGAGCTTCACGCCGTAGTCGCTGGCGAGTTCCTCCATCGCCTCGCCGTAGCCGAACTGGGGAAGGACCCAGAAATACCCCATCTTCCGCGCCAGGACCATAAGGGGGAGGATGAAGGAGACGATCAGGACGAAGTACTGCATCTGCTGGTTGCGCGACACCCCGAGCATGCCGGAGAAAGCGACGTAGGCGACCACCGCGCAGGCCCCCAGGGTCACCCCCGTCGTGTAGTCGATGGCGAAGAGCCAGGCAAACAGCATCCCGATCCCCTTGAACTGGGCGATGCAGTAGATGACCGAGATGACGATGGAGATCACGGCGGAGATGAGCCGCGCGGCGGACGACTCGTAGCGGTCGCCGACGAAGTCGGGGGCGGTGTGCTTCCCGAAACGGCGCAACTGCCCTGCTAGCAGCACCAGCAGGAGCACGTACCCGCCGGTCCAGCCGATCACGTACGCCAGCGCAAGGTACCCCTTCAGGTAGAGGAGGCCGGCGATCCCGAGAAAGCTGGCGGCGCTCATCCAGGTGCTGGCGATGGCCGCCCCCCCTCCGATCCGGCCGATGTAGCGCCCTCTGAAGCCGTACTCCATCCCTTCCCGGCTCTTGTTGATGAGCCCCACCAGAATGAAGGAGGCGAGCACCGCCGCAATGACGACCAGCGGCCAGAGCTGTACCGGTTGGCTATTCATAGGTCCTGTCCCTCCTCCGGCTGTGGTGTTCCGTCAGCCGGTCGACGAAGACGTTGAAAATCAGGCAGAGAATAACGAACCAGAGGGGGAGGAACTGGGCGGTGAACCAGAAGTGGAACGGCAGGTTGAAAAAATAGAAGCGGGTCACCAGGCTGCACCCCTGCGGAGAGCTGCACAAGAGGCGGATCGCCAGCTGGAACCCGAAGGTGACCACCACCCAGCCGACCAGGATGGCCAGGATGATCACCACTTCGTCCCTCATGTACCCCTTCTTGGGCCTGAACAGGTTTACCGTGTAGATGTCGTCCTTGCGCTCCATGAAAACCTCCATTCAAAGCCAATTCACACCACCAAGACACCAGGACACCAAGAAATCAATTCATAGTGCTAACCTTGTGATGCCATCCTTTATCAGAGGAACATTGATAGTTTATCAGCAAACCAAGGCGATGACCGGTCTTGGTGGTTCATGGTTTAACGACCTCCCGCAGCACCGACGTGGCGTACGAACCGCGCGGCAGGGCGAATGAAAGGATAAGCGCATCGTTATCCATCATCGCCGATGGTTCCCGTAGCGGCACCCGGAGCGGGCGGCGCTCTCCATCCATCGCCAGCCCACCCGGAAGGTTGAAGCTCGAAAGCTCGAGCTCTTCGGCCGCAAGGAGCGCCTCCTCCATCGCCCGGGGCTCCCCCTCGGGAAAGAGCATCCTGAACCCGAACATCGGGCCGGTGGGGGAGATCTCGAACGCCGCGGCGCGGGGCTGCTCGGCCGCCGCATCGGTGACGAGAAAGCAGGCGCCGTTCTCGTGCTTCATCGCCAGGTCCCCCGCCATCACACGGTCGAAGGCATCGAGCCGTTCCGCCAGCAGACGGTCGAAGAGGGACGACTGGTAGGCGGAGAGGTAGAGCTTCTTCAGGCGCGGATGGATCGCGTAAAACGCCTTTTCATGGGCATCGGGCCGCTTCAGGAGGCGCTGGAGGATGTCCCGCTCCGTCCGGCAGTGGCCGGGAAAGAGCCGGATGCTCTCCTCCAGGTCGCCGCGCCGGTACGCCTCGATCGCCCCCCGCCACCGCTCGTCCCGCACGGCTACAGGGTCGCCGATGACATGGTCGAACGCGGTCCGCCACTCCCCCCGCACCATGGCCCGGCCGATCAGGTGGGAGTTCCCATGCAGGCCGTAGCGCTGTGCGCCGAAGTAGTTCGGCACCCCACGGGCCGTGAGCACCGCGAGCACCGCCTCCGCCCGCTCCGACGCCTCGTCCCCGACCTCGCGCACCCTGACCCGGAAGCGGTTCCCGGCGAGGTGCCCGAGCCGGAGCTTGTTCCGGTGGCGCACAGACGCCAGCACCGCGATCCCCGGGAGATTGAGGGCGGAACAGACATCGGGGGAGACCCGCGGGATGGAGACGGTCTGGCGGGTCACCCCCACCGCGTCCTTCATCCCGGCGTAGCCGATCTCCCGGTCGGGAACCCCGAGCGCCCGGCTGATCCGGCGGACCGCCTCGAGGGTGGTGAGCCCCCGCTTCTCGATGGTGACATAGGTATGCTCTCCCTCCCCGCACGGGAGGTAGAGCGGCACCTCCTCCACCAGGAAGTCCTCGGGGATCTCCTTGATGATACCGCCGGTACCGGGAATGTCGATTGTCAGATACCTGAGCACTGCAAACCTCGTAAAAACCATTCACCACCAAGACACAAAGACACTGAGAAGAGTAAAAATTTAGAATCTCAAAACGGTTTTGACTTTCTTGGTGCCTTGGTGTCTTGGTGGTTATCCTCAGATTTTCCGGTAATGCACGAAGTATATTTTTTTACCCTCCGCCATGAACTTCCTCATGTACTTGGAGAGGTGGTACCCTTCCAGCTCGTGGCAGTAGAGGTCCGGTGCGAGCCGATTCTCGAAGCCGGTCACGCCCGGCATCATCCCCGCCACGTCGGTGCCGTAGTCGTCGAAATCGGTGGCGAAGTAGAAATCCGCCCCCGGCGCCATGTACTGCGTCAGGAACTCCAGGAACTGGCGGTTCACGAGCCGGCGTTTCCGATGCTTCTTTTTGGGCCAGGGGTCGGGGCAGTTGATGTAGACCGCCGAGAGCGCCCCCTTCGGGATCCGCTCCGTTATGAACTGGCGCGCCTCTTCCCGCAGAACCCGGACGTTCGAGAGCCCCGCCGCGTCGGTGCGGCGGCAGGTCTTGTAGCACCCCTTGTTGTAGAAATCGATGGCGATGAAGTTCCGCTCGGGATGGTCGGCGGCGGTTCGGACAATGAAGTCGCCGATCCCGCAACCGATCTCCAGGGCGAGCGGCCGGTCGTTGTTGAATACGGCGGGCCAGTCCGCCGGGGTCGGGAGCTCCGCGGCCCGGAGATAGTTTGGGGATTCGATATGGATGAACGATTGGGTCATCTGCTCCTCGAAAAATGGTGTAAAGCGTACCATACCACAGGTAACGCCGCGGGAAAAGGGCGAAATTCAATCGGAGTACGGGTTCGGCATGCGGCATGGATTGAATGAGGACATTCCGCGCTTGCCTTCCGTCTCCCGGTCTGCTATTCTATCCTGTTGAAAATACGTAATATTGAAAGAAGGAACCATGAAATTCATCGAACTCAACCTCCCGGAACCGGTGGCGCTGGGGATTGCCGACGCGGGGTTCACCGACTGCACGCCGATCCAGGAGAAGTCCCTCCCCCTCGCCCTGGCGGGAAAAGATGTGGCCGGCCAGGCCCAGACCGGCACCGGCAAGACCGCCGCCTTTCTGATCACCCTGTTCAGCCGCCTGCTGAAGAATCCGCGTGAGACGAAGCAGAAGAACCCGCGGGCGCTCATCCTCGCCCCCACGCGGGAGTTGGTGGTGCAGATCGAGAAGGACGCGCAACTCCTCGGGAAACACTGCGGCTTTACCATCCAGGCGATCTACGGTGGCGTCGACTACATGAAGCAGCGCGACGCCCTCAAGGAGGGGGCGGACGTGGTGATCGGCACCCCGGGGCGCCTGATCGACTACCTGAAGCAGAAGGTCTACTCCCTCAAGGAGATCGAGGCGCTCGTGATCGACGAGGCGGACCGGATGTTCGACATGGGGTTCATCGCCGACCTCCGCTTCATCCTCCGCCGCCTCCCCCCCTACGACGTGCGCCAGAACATGCTCTTCTCCGCCACCCTGAACCAGCGGGTGATGGAGCTCGCCTACGAGTTCATGAACGTGCCTGTCAAGGTCTCGGTCACCCCGGAGCAGATGACCGCCGAGCGGGTCGAGCAGGTCCTCTACCACGTGGCCAGAAAAGAAAAATTCCCGCTCCTTCTGGGACTGTTGAAGAAGGAAGGGATGGCGCGGACCATGATCTTCGTCAACACCAAGCGGGAGGCGGAGTTTCTCGTCGATCGCCTCTCCGCCAACGACTTCCCCTGCCGGGTCATCTCCGGCGACGTGGAACAGAAGAAGCGGCTCCGCATCCTGGAAGACTTCAAGGCGGGAAGGCTCGCGATGCTGATCGCCACCGACGTCGCCTCCCGGGGGCTCCACATCGACGGGGTCTCCCACGTGATCAACTACGACCTCCCGCAGGACTGCGAGGACTACGTCCACCGGATCGGCAGGACCGCCCGCGCCGGTGCGGCGGGAAAGGCGATCTCGCTGGCCGACGAGGATGGTGCCTTCTACGTGGAGGCGATCGAGGACTACATCAAGGAGAAGATCCCGGTCGAGTGGGCCGAGGACGAGATGTTCATCCACGACTACGTCCGGGTGGCGAAGCCGCGGCCCAAGGAGAAGGCACCGGGCGGTAAGCCCGGTCGGGGAAAAGAGCGGGAAAGAAAACCGAGGCGCCCGGCGGAGAAGGCGGCGGCAGCGCCGCCGGTCGAGGCGCCCCAAGCGGCGGCGGGCGAGGGTGAAGCGAAGAAGAAGCGGCGGCGCAGGAGGAGGAAGCCAGCCGGGGAGAAACCCGCGGCGGAATAGCAGGGCCATAACTCCCCCTACCCCCCTCTTAGCTTAAGAGGGGGAACAGTCAACTCCTCCCCTTAAGTTATGGGGAGGCTGGGAGGGGTTATGACCTACCCGAACATACTCTTCAACTTCGCGAAGGCGTCCTCCGCCAGCCGCGCCTCCTCTGCCGGCGTGCTCTCCTTCCCACCCGTCTCGTTCACCAGCTCCGCCGGAATCTCCGCCAGGAACCGTGACGGCTCCCGCTCCTCCAGCCTGCCGTACTTTTTCCGCCGCAGGCAGCGGGTGACGACGAGCCGGCGGCGGGCGCGGGTGATCCCGACGTAGCAGAGGCGGCGCTCCTCGTCGATGGTGAAGTCCTCGTAGATGGAGCGCTTGTGCGGGAGGATCTCCTCCTCAAGGCCGACGAGGAAGACGAACGGGAATTCCAGCCCCTTGCTCGAGTGGAGCGACATGAGCGTCACCGCGTCCTGGCCGTGCTCTTTCCGGTCTTTGCCGGAGAAGCGGTCCTCGTCCAGAAGCGTCACCCGCTCCAGGAAGCCGGAGAGGGTGGGATTCAACTCCCGCGCCTCATACCCCGCCAGCGAGTTGACGATCTCGGCCACGTTCTCGGCCCGTCTCCGTGCAGCCTTGGGGTCGTCGATGGTGCGGTGGAGCTCCTCCTCGATCCCGACCCGCGTGAACAGCTCGGCGATCCGCTCCGCAAGCCGTCCCCGCCGCCTGAAGGAGGCAATCTCGCCCTCAAGCATACTGTGGAACGCCAGCACCTTGTCGCGGGTGGCGGCGTTCACCCCCTCGATCTCCCCGACCCTGCCGAACGCCTCGAAGAGCGGAATGCCAGCTTCCTGGGACCACTGGTTCAGCCGGACGAGCGTCCCGTCGCCGATTCCCCGCCGGGGGAAGTTGACGATCCGCAGGAGCGCCTGCTCGTCGTTCGGGTTCGCGATCGCCCGGAGGTAGCAGAGGGCATCCTTCACCTCCTTGCGCTCGTAGAACTGCATCCCGCCGATCAGCACGTAGGGGATGTCGGCAAACCGCAGCTGCTCCTCGAAGGCGCGACTCTGGGCGTTGGTCCGGTAGAGGATGGCGAAGTCGCCGAAGCTCCGCTTCCCCTTGAAGCACTCCAGCTGGATCCGCTCCACCACCGAGGTCGCCTCCTCCTCGTCGTCCCGGGCCACGACAAGATCTATCGGGTGGCCGTCGCCCGCATCGGTCCAGAGGGTCTTCTCCTTCCGCTTCGTGTTGTTCCTGATCACGCTGTTGGCGGCGGCGAGGATGGTCCCGCTGGAGCGGTAGTTCTGCTCCAGCTTCACCACCCGGCAGCCTGGGTAGTCTTTTTCGAAGGCGAGGATCTTCTCTACGTCGGCGCCCCGCCAGCCGTAGATCGACTGGTCGTCGTCCCCCACCACGCAGAGATTTTTGTAGTGCGCCGCCAGATGCGAGATAAAGAGGTACTGGGACGGGTTCGTGTCCTGATACTCGTCCACCATGATGTAGCGGAACCGCTCCTGCCAGCGGGCGAGCACCTCCGGGTGCTCCTGGAGGAGCTTTACCGCGAGCATGATGATGTCGTCGAAGTCGATCGCGTTGCACGCCCGCAAGAGCGACTGGTAACGGGGGTAAACCTCGGCAGCGGCGGCCGCCCAGTCGTCCCCCGCCGGGACCGGCAGCTTCCCGGGGCCGAGGAGGAGGTTCTTCGCCCCGGAGATCTTCCATAGGACCGCCTCGGCGTCCACCTTCTTCCCGTCGGCCGCGCCGCTCTCCCGCAGGGCCTGGCGGACGAGCCCCAGTTGGTCGGAGGTGGAATAGATGGCAAAGTTCCGCTTGTAGCCGAGAAGACCGATCTCCTGGCGGAGGATTCGCACCCCCAGGGAATGGAAGGTGGAGAGGATCACTCCTTCGCACCGCTTCTTCCCGACCAGGGCTGCCATCCGCTCCTGCATCTCGCGGGCCGCCTTGTTGGTGAAGGTGACCGCCAGGATGTTCTCCGCCGGCACCCGCTTGTTCAGAAGGAGGTTGGCTATCCGGTAGGTGATGACGCGGGTCTTCCCGGAGCCGGCGCCCGCAAGCACCAGGAGCGGCCCTTCAGTGTGCTTCACCGCCTCGAGCTGGCGGGGATTCATGGAGTGGAGATCGAGCATTGGGATAAACCTTGATCGTAAAAAACGTATTGCCACAGAGGACACAGAGGTCACAGAGAAAAGGAATAAACTTAAAGGAATAAAAAGCTTTTTTGGTTAAAACCTATAAGGCTTTTTGCTTTTTCGACTTCCTCTGTGTTCTCTGTGCCCTCTGTGGCAAATCGCCTTTGATTGTTTTGTGGTTTTCGACGCAAAACAGCCGGACCTCTTCGATCCGGCTGTCTCCCTGATACCAGAACGCCCACCCTAAATCAAGGGGGCGATAATCGTGCCAGTTCCTCAGGCGTCCAGCAGCTCCCGCAGCTTCTGCAGCAACTCCTGCCGGTTGACCGGCTTCACGAGGAATTCGATCTCGTCCAGCAGGATCCCCTTGGTATGGATGATCTCGTCGTTGTAGCCGCTCGTGAACAGGAATTTCGTCCCCGGTTTCAGGGCACGGACCTCGTCGTACACCTCCTTGCCGTTCTTCTTCGGCATCACCACGTCGCAGACGACCAGCGCGATCCTCTCCCGGTTCTCCCGGAACTGCTCGACCGCCTCCTCACCGTTTTTCGCCGTAATCAGCCTGTAGCCGGCCATCTCCAGGATCTTCTGCATATACCTCCGCACCATCGGATCGTCTTCCACCAGGAGCAGCGTCTCGATCCCCCCTGCCGGAGCGGGCGCCTCTTCCAGCTGCGCCTCAACCGACGGCACCTCGGCGAGCGGGAGGTAGACAGTGAAGGTCGATCCCGCCCCCGGCGTGCTCTCCACAGTGATGGCGCCGTTATGCTGCTTGACGATCCCGTAGATGATGGAAAGGCCGAGGCCGGTCCCTTTCCCGATTTCCTTGGTGGTGAAGAACGGCTCGAAGATCCGCGCCAGCGTTTCCCGGTCCATCCCGTGGCCGCTGTCGGCGACCGAAATCACGGCATACCGCCCCTCCTGGTCGAGGATATGCTGCTGCGCCTCCCTCCGGTCCAGCTCGATCTCCCCGGTCCGGATCAGGAGGCGCCCCCCTTGCGGCATGGCATCGCGGGCGTTGTTGACGAGGTTGATCAGCACCTGGTCTATCTGCCCCCGGTCGGCCATCACGATCATGTCCTTCTCGGTCAGCTGCGTACCGAGCTCGATATCCTCGCCGATGATCCTTCCCAGGAGCTTCTCCACGCCACTGACCAGGTCGTTGACCTTGAGCGGCTGCGGGTTGATGATCTGCTTCCGGCCGAAGGCGAGGAGGTTGCGGGTCAGCTCAACCGCCCGGTTCGTGGCCCCCATCACCTGTTCGATGCACATGGCGAGCATCTCGTGTTTCGAGGCGTACTGCTCCTGGATGATCTGGCTGTAGCCGCTGATGGCTGTCAGCAGGTTGTTGAAGTCGTGGGCCACTCCCCCCGCGAGGAGACCGATCGATTCCATCTTCTGGGCATGGTGGAGCTGCTGCTCCAGGAGCTTGCGCTCCGTGACGTCGTGGATGATCCCCCGGTAGCCGGCGATCTTCCCCTGCTCGTCGCGGACGACGGACGCCGTCGCCAGTACGTGGAGTACCTCGCCGTTCTTCCTTTTCATCTGTAATTCGTAATCCCTGACAAACCCCTGGGCAAACAGGGTCTGACGGAACCGCTCCCGCGCCGCCTGGTCGTGGAAGATGCCTTTGGCAACGTCGAGCGAGAAGACCTCTGTCCTGGAGTATCCGTACAGCTCGAGCGCCGCCGGGTTGATGTCCACCAGCCCTCCGTCGGAGGTCATGATGAAGATGCCGTCCTTCGACTCCTCGAACAGGGTGCGGAACTTCCGCTCTGACTTCAGCAGCATCGCCTCCCGCTCCAGGTTCTCCAGGGCGAAGGAGACGTCCGTCCCCATCTGCTGTAAAAGCTCCACCTGCTGCGGATCGAAAAAATCCTTCGTGTCCGCATACAGGGTGAGGGCGCCGATCACCCGCCCGTGCTGCTTCAGGGCGATGGATGCGGAGGCCCCGATGCCGTGGGCGCGCCCCCGCTCGTGCCAAGGGTTTGTGCAGGGGTCGTTCTGGAAATCGTTGCAGATGTAGTAGGAGCCCTCCCGGACAGATATGCCGGTCGGCCCGCGTCCATGGGTGTCTTCCCGCACGGAAATGCTGATGTCGTCCAGGTAGCCGGTGGCACCGCTCGCGGCAACCGTCTTCACCTCGCCGCTCTCCTCCTCCACCAGCCCCACCCAGGCAAGCCTGAACCCGCCGTCACCGACGGCGATTCGGCAGAAGTCACAAAACAACGTGTCCCTGTCCGTAGCGTGAACGATAGCCTGTCTCGTCCCGCTCAGCACGGTATAGAGCCGGTTCATCCGCCGGAGGCTTTCTTCCGCCCGCTCCCGTTCGGCAACTTCCTCCTGGAGAACGTTGACCGCCGATGCCAACTCCTCCGTCCGCTCCGCTACCTTTGTTTCCAGCCCTTCGTGGGTGCGGCGAAGCGCCTCCTCGGTTCGATTCCGTTCCATGGCGATGGCAACCTGGGCGGCCACCGCCTGCATCAGCGCCAGCTCGTCTTCTTCAAACCTGGCCCTGGAGCGGGTGCCGAAGGAAAGGGTGCCGAGGAGCCGCCCATGGGCCATCAGAGGATGGCAGGCATACGCCTGGATGCCGTGCGACCTTACCAGACCGGTCCGCGGGTCAGGGGTATTCTGTATGTCCTCGGCGACTATCCTGCAGGCGTCCCTGGCCACACAGCCGCAGACTGCCGCGCCGTAGTCGAGCCACTCGATCTTTTTCTCTTCCTCATCAGAGATGCCGCCGCAGGCATTCAGATGCAGGCGTCCCGCGTCTTCGTCCGCAAGAAAATTTAAGAAGAGGTGGCAGTCAAGGAAGGCCATGACCTTCCGGCAGAGCTCGTCCACGATTTTCTGCGGCGAGTCGCTCGCGAGCAGTCGCCCGGCGGTCTCAGCCAGCAGGTTGATGCGCTCGGAACTTCCCTGCAATGACCCCATCAAGGTATCCCGCTCCGCCAGCGACCGGGCCAGTTTGATATTGCTGTAGCTCATCTGGGAAACCATGCCGGCAAGCTCCATAAAATAAGCCATGCCGGCGGCAAGAGACTCTCTGCTCATCCGCGAAACGCTCTCCAGGCATGCGATATACTGTTGTTCGTCGAAGCCATACTGTCTCGCCTGGGAGCGGAAAAACTCGTAATCCAGCGGCTCATCATCAAAAAAGAACTGCCCCATGAAGAAATTGCCGAAATGCCTGTCGCCGACCATTATCGGTGTTGCCACGTCCCACATATTGTTCTTGCATTTGTACACCTTGAACTCGCCGCTTGGGACGCCTGCGGAGAGCAGGATGTCGCTTTCGATGCAGTTCTTGCAAGTCTCGGGATGGATGCGGTGGAATTTCGTGCAGATATCCTGCCACCCCACGCCGACCAGGACCTTCCCTTTGAGGTCTATCATGGCCATGGGCATCCGGGTGAGCCTGTAGAAGTTGTCCATGAGCGACTGCATCGATTGTGCATCGATGATGTCGGCAAGGTCCAGGTCACCGATGTCCCCTTCGGGGGTGAGTATGCTGTCCAGCTTGCGCCTGACCCGCTCCTCGCTCTCCCGCAGCGCATCCTCGGCCCGCTTGCGCTCGGTGATGTCGCGGATCACGCTGATCAGTATGCGCGTGCCGCCGATGGTCGCCCCGCGCGAACTCACCTCCACCGGGAAGAGGCTGCCGTCCCTGCGGCAATGGATGGTCTCGAAGAGAATGCCGTGGGCGTCGGCCTCGGTCATCTGCTCCGCGGTCACGTCCAGGGTGTCGGTCGCACGCAGGTCGCGCACTGTCATGGCCATCAGCTCTTCATGATCGTAGCCGTAGGCGCTTACGGCCGCGTCGTTGGCCTCCATGATCCGCCCGTCGTCACACCGCATGAACAGGATGATGTCCCGGCTGTTGCCCGCCAGGAGCTCATAGCGTCGGAGGGTCTCTTCCGCCCGCTTGCGTTCGGTGATGTCGGTGAAGATGGTGGCGAACCCCTGTTTGCCCCAAGGCACGATGGATATGTCGAAATGTCGAGTCATTGGGGCAAAGTACGTCCCCATGCGCAGTGGCGCGCCGCTGTTGACCACGGCGGCAAATTCCGCCAGATATGGCGGGTTGGCAACCCCGTATATGTCCGTCGCCAGTTTGCCGATGATCTCTTCCCGGTTCAGATCGAGGATACGCTCATAGGCGGGATTTACCTCCACGATGCGATAGTTGGCGTCGTTGCCGGCGCTGTCGAATACGAGCTCATGACAGGCCACCCCTTCGGCCATGTTCGTGAACAGGGAGTGGAAGCGTTCCTCACCGGCGCGTATCTCCGTTTCTGCCCGCTTGTGCTCGGTGATGTCGAAGAAGATGATGATGATGCCGTCGATTCTTCCCTCGGCAGTCCGGTACGGGAAGACCCGCTTGAGGTAGCACCGTCCTTCGTCAAGGGTCGCCACTTCCCGTTCCATGAAGGGTTCACCTGCCAGTACCGACTCCGCGTCGTGGGTAAGGGTGGGCCAGTCGATGTTCCCCGCCAGATGACAGAAGGGGCGACCGATATCGGACGGGAGCAGATTGAATATACGGGTCGTGGCCGGGGTAAAACCCTTGATGTTCAGCTCTCGGTCAAGGAAGAGAGTCGCGATTTCGGAGCTGGCGAGGAGATTCTCCATGTCGCTTGTGGCCTGGTTAAGCTCCTCCACCTTCCCCTGCAGCTCGGCGTTGACCGTGACCAGCTCCTCGTTCAGGGCCTGCAGCTCTTCCTTGGAGGTTTCCAGCTCCTCGTTGGTGGACTGGAGCTCCTCGTTGGCCGACTGAAACTCTTCATTCATGGAGAGGAGTTCCTCGTTGGCGGACAGGAACCCCTCGTGCGACGATTCGAGCTGCTCGGAGGTTGCCCGGAGCTGTTCGTGCGTGACGCGCAGCTGCTCCTCCAGCTGACGGATCAGCGCGTCCCGGGAGGGTTCGTCGCCGGACCGTCCCGCTTCCCCTCCGGCCGCTTCGGGCACTGTCGGCACCGGCGCCGGTTCAAAGACGACCATCGCCAGCTTTTCGGATGACGGCGCCGAGAGCGGCTCGACCAGGACGTTGACCGCCGTCTCCTCGTTGCCGATGACCACCTTGACGCCACGGAAAGCCACCGGTTTCTGCTCGGCAAATACCTTGTAGATCGCCGCCCGCACGGCGGGCCGCAGCTCCTCCCTCGCCATTTTCAGGATGTCCCGGGTCGGCTCTCCCACCGGCACTTCGAGGAAACGGTTTGCCCGGGTCGAGACGTGGACCACCTCGTACTTCCCGTTCACCACCACGCAGGGAGGCGCGTAGCGCTCCAGAAGGACCTTTTCCACGGCAGCGCCGGGGGATTGCCCACCGCTGTCCGTCTGCCTCGAAAAGCGTCCTCCAAGGAAGCGGTGAGGGGTGCTGAAGGGGAAGAGGGCATTGCTCCGCCTTTCTCCCGCCAGGCGCTTGAAGATCTTCCACTTCTTGTCGAGGGGTGCGAAGAGGTCTGATTGGCGCCCCACCGCCTCCGACGCACCGAGGAAGAGGTGGCCGGTCGGCTTCAACACCTGGTGAAACAGGGCAATCAGCCGCTTCTGCATGTCGGGGGTGAGATAGATGAGGAAATTGCGGCAAACGAGGAGGTCGAGCCGCGAAAAAGGAGGGTTCTTGATCACGCTGTGGTGGGCGAAGACGATCATCTCCCGCACCGACTTCACCACCTGCCAGCGGCCGTCCGTCCTGGTGAAGAAGCGCTTCAGCCGTTTCTCCCCGACTTCCGCCTCGATCCCGTCGTCATAGATGCCGACCCGCGCCTGACCTATCGCCGCCTCGTCGATGTCGGTGGCGAAGAGCTGCACCTTGGCGCCGAGCCGTTTTTCGTCGAGGTATTCCCGGATCAGGAAGGCCATGGAGTAGACCTCCTCCCCGGTGGCGCAGCAGGCGTGCCAGATCCGCACGGGGTCGTCGGGGTCGCGGTCCGCGAACAGCTGCGGGATGACCGTCGTGCGGAGCATCTCGAACGCCTCGGGGTCGCGGAAGAAGCTGGTCACGCCGATGAGGATGTCCTGGGCGAGGGCGTGCGCCTCCTGCTCGTTTTCACGGAGAAAGGCGATATATTTATTGAGCCCGGCCGTCTCGTTCACCGCCATCCGGCGCTCTATGCGGCGCATGACGGTATTTACCTTGTAGGAGCTGAAATCGTGACCGGTAGCGAATTTCACGAGGCTGAAAACGGTCGCCAGCTCCTCGTCGAGGGTGGTAACCTTGCAGGCGCGGGACGGGAGAGAACATGTGCCGCGGGCAATCTCGGCGATTTTTGCCGCCATCCCTTCCGCCGGCAGGACGTAGTCCGCCACGCCACTGGCGACGACGCTCCTGGGCATGGCGGGGGTAATGGCCGACTCAGGTTCCTGGACGATGACGGTCCCCCCCGCCGCCTTGACCTCTTTTGCCCCCACGGTACCGTCCAGACCGTAACCGGAAAGGACCACCGCAATGGCACGCGCCTTCAGTTCGGCTGCAAGCGAACTGAAAAAGCGGTCGATGGGATGACGGACCCCGCGCGCCCCCGCCGGTTCCTCGAGGCGGAGCCGGCCGCCGCTCAGGGTGAGGTCTCTGCCGGCGGGGATCACGTGGATCCTGTTCGGCGCAAGCTCCATCTCCTCCTCGGCGGTCACCACCGCCATGGGGGTGTACCGCTCGAGCATCTCGGCAAGAAACGACGGCCCGTCGGGAGGGATGTGCATGATCACCACGAAGGAGATACCGCAGTCGGAGGGCATCGCGGCAAAGAACTGTTCCAGTGCCCCCTGTCCCCCTGCCGACACACCGATGCCGACGACAAAACAGGGATGTGCCGGGGGAGCGGCTTCGGCAGCGACGGTGCCGCCGTTCTCATGGGAAGTGTTCTTTTTGTGGGACATGGTATCCTCAGCGTGAGAGATGGTGCTTCGTGCGGGATGAACCGTGAAGCGCGACCGACAACATGGCGATGAGGGAAATGGAAGCATGATTATAGCAGTTTTTTTCCCCTTGTCCAACAATTGAACAGGGTTCTATCAAGGAATTGCGGTTGACTGGGTGGCGCTCCCGGTGTATGTAATTCGTAAGTAAAGAATCGCCCAAAAACCGGGATTGCTTCGTCGGCCCTCCTCGCAATGACCGCGTGCGCGGCCCATGCGTCATTGCGAGCGAAGCGCGGCAATCCGGTTCGCTTCTCAGGAGACAGACATTCGTATGGACAGTCACCAAGCCGAAGCCCGCGTCCGGGAACTCCGCCGGGAGATCGAGCGCCACAACCACCTCTACTACGTCCTCGACCGGCCGGAGATAACCGACGCCGAGTACGACACCCTCTACCGTAAGTTGGTGAAGCTTGAGGAGGAATTCCCGGAACTCGTGACCGCCGACTCCCCCACCCAGCGGGTCGGCGGGACGCCGCTGGAGAAGTTCGGCCAGGTGACCCACCGCATCCCGATGCTCTCCCTGGAGAACGCCTTCAACGAGGAGGACATGGGGGAGTTCGACGAGCGGATCAAGCGCTTCCTGGGGCTCGCCGCCGGAAAGGAAATCGACTACGTCTGCGAGCCGAAGATGGACGGGCTCGCCGTGGAACTCGTCTACGAGAAGGGTGAGTTCACGGTGGGCGCGACGCGCGGCGATGGCGTGACCGGCGAGGACGTGACCCAGAACCTCCGGACCGTGAAGGCGATCCCGCTGCGGCTTGCCGCGAGCCACCCTCCCCGGCTCCTGGAGGTGCGAGGCGAGGTGTTCCTCCCGCTCGCTTCCTTCCAGAAACTGAACGCCGAGCGGGAGGAGGCGGGGGAGCCGACCTTCGCCAACCCGCGAAACGCGGCGGCCGGCTCGATCCGCCAGCTCGACTCCCGGATCACCGCCCGGCGCCCCCTCGCCATCTTCTGCTATGCGCCGGGGGAGGTGGAGGGGCACGCCTTCGCCTCCCAGAGCGCTTTTCTCGCCGCCGTGAAGGAGTGGGGGCTCCCGGTCAACCCGCTGATACGGAAGGTCGCCGGCATCGGCGGGGTGCTCGCCTACTACCGGGAGATCGCGGAGAAGCGGGAGTCGCTCCCCTACGAGATCGACGGGGTCGTGGTGAAGGTCGACTCCTTCACGCTCCAGCGGGAGCTGGGGGAAAAGAGCCGCTCCCC
Organism: Geobacteraceae bacterium; assembly: GCA_035490915.1. Taxonomy (GTDB): domain Bacteria; phylum Desulfobacterota; class Desulfuromonadia; order Geobacterales; family Geobacteraceae; genus JAMPXD01. The sequence continues at coordinate 11,366 of DATJLB010000240.1, read as the reverse complement.
CCGCTGGGCGATCGCCTGGAAGTTCCCTCCCCGCCAGGCGGTGACCGTCATCGCGGACATCGTCCCTTCCGTGGGGCGGACCGGGGTGATCACCCCGACCGCGCACCTCAAGCCGGTGGAGGTCTCCGGCGTCATGGTGAGCCGGGCGACGCTCCACAACTGGGAGGAGATGGAGCGGAAGGACATCCGGATCGGCGACACCGTCGTGATCGAGAGGGCGGGGGACGTGATCCCGGCGGTGGTGAAGGTCCTGACCGAGAAGCGGACGGGGCATGAAAAGCCGCTCCCGATCCCGGCGACCTGCCCCGAGTGCGGCTCCGAGGTGGTGAAGATCCCGGACGAGGTGGCGGTCCGCTGCCTCGGGCTCGCCTGCCCGGCCCAGATCCGCGAATCGATCATCCACTTCGCCTCCCGCCACGCCATGGACATCGACGGGATGGGGGACAAGTACATCGAGCAGCTCCTGCGGCTCAGGCTCGTGCGAGACGTGGCGGACCTCTACCGCTTGACCCGCGATGACTTCATGCAGTTCGAACGGATGGGGGACAAGCTGGCGGAGAACCTCCTCACCGCCATCGAGAACAGCAAGCGACGGGAGCTCGCCCGGTTCATCTTTGCGCTCGGCATCCGCCACGTGGGGGAGCACACCGCACGGCTCCTGGCAAACGCCTTCGGGAGCATCGAGAACCTCGAACGGGCGACCGAGGAGGAGCTCCTCTCCATCCGCGAGATCGGCCCCCAGGTGGCCCGGAGCATCCGCACCTTCTTCCACAACCCGAAAAACGTCGAGGTGATCGGGCGGATGTTCGAAGCCGGCGTCCGACCGACCGTGGAGGAAAAGCGGGTCGGCGGGAAGTTCACCGGCAAGACCTTCGTCTTCACCGGCGCCCTCACCCGCTTCACGCGGGACGAGGCGAAGCGGATGGTGGAGCGCGAGGGGGGGCACGCCGCCGGCTCAGTGTCGAAGAAGACCGATTACGTCGTGGCGGGCGCCGAGGCGGGGAGCAAGCTTGACAAGGCACGTGAGCTGGGGCTGAAGGTGATCAGCGAGGAAGAGTTTCTGGAGATGCTGGAAGGATAGCGTTTCACAAGAAAGGAACACCACATGAAAATCCGCGCCAGGGTCATCATCACGGGGCTCGTCCAGGGGGTAAACTTCCGCTACCACACCCGGGAGGCGGCGCTCCGCTACACCGTCGCGGGTTGGGTGCAGAACCTTCCGGACGGCTCGGTGGAGGGGTGCTTCGAAGGGGAAGAGCGGGACGTGGACGCCCTGATCGACTGGTGCCGGCAGGGCCCTGACTGGGCCCGGGTGGACCATGTGGCGGTCAGAAAGGAAGAGTACCGCGGGGAATTCGACGGTTTCACCATCCGGCGCTGACCACCATGAACACAAGACCGAAAAAACCGTTCGTCCCGAAGGAGCAACACGACACGCTCCGCCACGCGATCGTCGCCCTCCTCGCGGAAAAGACCCTCTCCGCCCGCGACATTTCGGGAGAGGTGCGGATCGCCGAGAAGGAGGTGCTGGAGCACCTCGAACACATCAGGACCGCCCTCCACGCCCGGGGGGAGCGGCTGGTCGTCACCCCCGCCGTCTGCCGGCAGTGCGGCTTCGAGTTCCGGAAACGGGAACGCCTGAACAAACCGGGGCGCTGCCCGGTCTGCCAGGGGGAGCAGATCGAGCCCCCGCTCTTTTCCGTCCGCTAGTGTCGCCTCCCGAGGTAGAGCCACGCGTTCACCCCGCACAGGACGAGCGTCAGGAGGACGACCGTCCACCGGGGGACGTCGAGGTAGATCACCCGCTCCAGGTAGTGGGTGACGAACGATCCCGCGTAGCCGAGCCCCGGGGCCTGCCTTCCCCTGAGCCAGACCTCCAGGTAGGTTAGGGGGCAATGCCAGTCGAGGAGCTCGACCCACGCGGCGAAGACAAGGGCCGGCACGTGGACGAGCCGCACCCGCCGATACCTCCTCCCCCAGACCCCCCCGAAGATGAGAAACATGATCCAGAGGAAGTGAAAGATCACCACCCCGTCGGCAAGCAGTTTATAGAGCATGGCGGCACCCGTGAGACGTCCGTGTCATGGCTCAAGTATACCGTGGCCGCACCGTTTTCCCACCTCTCCCGTCCCTCCACCGGCAAGTGAATCCGGGCACTGTTGGACACGGCGCGGCGGCGTGGTACACTTCATTAGTGGGAGGCGACGAGGCTCCAGGAAAGCCTCGAAACCGGATTGCCGCGCTTCGCTCGCAATGACTGGTGCACGCACTCACAGTCATTGCGAGAAAGGAAGACGAAACAATCCCGATTTTTGCACGAAAACCGGATGGCATTAGAGACCAAAGGCAAACGACCATGATCTACAAGGACAGAAGGGATGCGGGGAGGCAGCTGGCCGGAAGACTTTCCCACTACCGCGGCAAGCCGGACGCGATTGTCCTGGGGCTCCCCCGCGGCGGGGTCGCGGTCGCCGCCGAGATCGCCACGGCGCTCAACCTCCCCCTCGACATCCTCATCGTGCGCAAGATCGGCTTCCCGGGCAACCAGGAGCTTGCCGTCGGCGCCCTCTCCGAAACCGGGGCGCTCGCGCTCAACGAGGAGATCATCGCCGGTTACGGCGTGGGGAGGGACTACCTGGCGCGGGAGACCACCCGTCAGAACGAAGAGATCGCCCGGCGCAAGGTCCTCTTCCGGAGCGGCGAAGGGCTTCCCCCGCTTGCCGGGAAGACCGTCATCCTGGTGGACGACGGAGTCGCCACCGGCGCGACAGTCAAGGCCGCGATCGCCACCCTGAAACAGGAACGGCTTGGGAGTCTGGTCGTCGCCCTCCCGGTCGCCTCACCCGACGCGGAAGAAACCATCCGGCAGATGGTGGACGAGTGGGTCTGCCTCCAGGCCCCCACCGGCTTTATGGCGGTCGGCAGCTACTACTACGATTTCAACCAGGTTGAGGATACAGAGGTAGTCGCAATGCTCAGGGACGCGCGCGAAAGGGGGGAACGGCCATGACCGGCAGGGAAGAGATATTGAAGAGGGCCTTTGCCGCCCTGGAACAGGAACCGCGGGTCGGTCTCCATCGCCGGCCTCTGGAGGTTGCCGTCAATGAGAGCGTCGTGACGGTTACCGGCGAGGTGGACGACGTTGCCGCCAAGAAGCTCGCCCTGGAGCTGGTCGGCGCCGTCCCCGGGGTGAGCGCAATCGTCGACCGGCTCCGGGTCATCCCGGCCGAACCGATGGAGGATGGCGACATCCGCGACCACATCTTCGACACCCTCGCGCAGGAACAGGCCTTCGACGACTACACCGTCACGGGAACTGCGAGGGGGACGCCGGCATCGGTCCGGGAAGCGCCCCGCACCACGATGGGGACGATCGAGATCGACGTGGCTGACGGAGTGGCGACCCTCAACGGCCAGGTCGGAAGCCTCTCCCACAAGCGGCTCGCCGGGGTCCTCGCCTGGTGGGTGCCGGGGAGCCGGGACGTGGTGAACGGCCTGGAGGTGGTCCCGCCGATGGAGGACAACGACGACGAGGTGGTCGACGCGGTCCGGCTCGCCCTGGAAAAGGACCCCTTCGTCAACGCCTCCCAGATCCGGGTGCGCTGCCGCGACTACGTGGTCACCCTGGACGGCGAGGTCCCTCGAAAGAATGAGAAAGAGATGGCGGAGGCAGACGCCTGGTACGTCTTCCGGGTGAACCGGGTGGTGAACAACATCATCGTTGCCGAATAGGAGAAAACCTGTTATTTAACAAGGATATTCAGGATATTCAGGATTAAATACTTTGCTTCTCAATAAATAGGTTTTTCATCCTGAATATCCTGTTCATCCTTGTCAATTTAAATGTCTTTATGTTATTCCAGGAGCGGCGCTGCGTCATGGACATCCCATCCCTCGACCTCATCCGCAACATCGGCATCGTCTCCCACATCGATGCGGGGAAGACGACCGTCTCGGAACGAATCCTCTTCTACACCGGCGAAACCCACAAGATCGGCGAGGTCCACGAAGGAGAGGCGGTAATGGACTGGATGCCCCAGGAGCAGGAGCGGGGGATCACCATCACCGCCACCGCTACCACCTGCCGCTGGGGGCGCCACTGGATAAACCTGATCGACACCCCCGGCCACATCGACTTCACCATCGAGGTGGAAAGGAGCATGCGGGTGCTGGACGGCGCCATCGCCATATTCAGCGCCGTCGAGGGGGTCCAGCCCCAGAGCGAGTCGGTCTGGCGGCAGGCGGAGCGCTACCGGGTCCCCCGGGTCTGCTTCATCAACAAGCTGGACCGGATCGGCGCCGACCCCCTGAAGTGCGTGGCGGAGATCGAGCGGAAGCTGCGCGCCCGGCCGGTCCTCCTCCAGCTCCCGGTCGGGAGCGAGGCTGCGTTCGCCGGGGTGATCGACCTGATCGACGAAGAGCTGCTCCTCTTCTCCGAGCAGGACCAGGGGCGGACCGTGCAGCGGCTGCCGGTACCGCCGGAGCGCGCCGAGGAGATACGGGAAGCGCGCCGGCTGGTGATCGAGGCGGCCGCCGACTTCGACGACGCCATCCTCACCGACTACCTGGAGGGGAACCCGATCGACGGCGAGCGGCTGAGGGGGGCGCTTGCCCGCGGGACCATCCAGTGCCGGATCTTCCCGGTCCTTCTCGGCTCGGCGCTGCGGAACAAGGGGGTCCAGCCTCTCCTCGACGCCGTGGCCGCGTACCTCCCCTCCCCGCTGCAATCCCCGCCCCTGTTCGGGACCGCCAAGGAGGGCTCCCCCGAGCCGATCCCGTGCGACCCGAAGGCGCCGCTCTGCGCCCTCGCCTTCAAGGTCACCTCCGAGGAGGGGAAGAAGCTCACCTACCTCCGGATCTACGCCGGCACCCTGCAGGCCGGAACGCAGGCCTTCAACGTCACCCGCCGCTGCCACGAGCGGATCAACCAGCTCTTCCGGATGCACGCCCATAAGCGGGAGCGTATCGAGGCGGCCTCGGCGGGGGACATCGTCGCCGCCCTCGGGCTGAAGGAGGCGCTGACCGGTGATACCCTCTGCGCCGTCAATCATCCCGTCGTCCTCGAAGGGCTGACTGTCCCGGAACCGGTGGTCTCCCTGGCGGTGGAGCCGCGAGGGGTGGACGACCAGGAAAAGCTCCCCCCGGCACTCGAAAAGCTCCAGTGGGAAGACCCGACCTTCAGAGTCCGGGAGGACGCGGAGACCGGCCAGACGATCCTCACCGGGATGGGTGAGCTCCACCTGGAGATCATCGCCGACCGCCTCGACCGGGAGTACGGCGTCCGGGTGAAGACCGGCCCGCCGCAGGTGGTCTACCGGGAATCACTGAAAACCGAGGTGGAACGGCGGGAAAGGTTCCACCGGGAGATCGACGGGAAGGTCCAGGAAGGAGAGATCGGGCTCCGGCTCGTGCCGCTCCCGCGCGGGTCCGGAGCGCGGTTCGTCCTCCCCGCGGCGGAGGGGTCCCCGCTCCCCGCCCCGTTCCGGCAGGTCGTCGAGGAGAGCCTGCAGGACGCCTGCGTCGCGGGGTGCCGGACCGGTTATCCCCTGACCGACCTGGAAGTACGGGCCGAGGATATCCCGTTCCTCCCGGGGATCACCACCGAGCTCGGGCTCCGGGCGGCGGCCCACCGGGGCCTCTGCCAGGCCGCAGCCTCGGCGCTTCTCCTTTTGGAGCCGGTGATGGCGCTCGAAATCATCATCCCCGAGGAGTACGCCGGCAAGGTGCTCGGCACCCTCCAGCAGAAGCGCGGCCGGGTGGAAGGGATCGACGCCCGGGAGGGAGAGCAGGTAATCGCCGCCCAGGTCCCGCTGGCGGAGATGTTCGGCTACATGACCGAGTTGAGGAGCGCCACAAAAGGAAGGGGGACCTTCACCATGGAGTTTGCCCGCTTCGACGACGCCCCCGCCGAGACCCAGCGCCGGTTCGGCCTCTGACATTATCCTTGCGTCGATCCCCCCGATGGAGTATGTATGGGGAACACCGGACCCCTTCGAGTTCATTGTTCAGGAGAACCCCGTGAAACACGCAGCGTTCATTCTGGCCGCCCTGTCGCTCCTGGCGGCCTTTTCCGTTCCCGCCGCCATGGCGGACGGGACGGTCACCCCCGACCCGCAGCTAAAGCAGGAAGAAGCATTCCAGGCTCTCACTAAAGAGAACGCCTTCCTCCGGGAAAAGCTGAAGGCGCTGGAGTGCACCCCCGCCATCACCGGCGAGGCGCTGGCCGCCAGGAACCTCCAGACCCTTCGGGACATAGCCCGGGACACCAGGGCCCAGCGACAGGCGATGGCCGATTTCGAGGGGTTTGTGAAGTGGATGACCGCCAACCTCTCCGGCTACGCGAAATACGTCGAGGCGGGCTCGGTGGCGGCCGGGTTCGCCAAGATCCTCCCCATTCCATACGCCGGGCAGGCGTCGCTCCTCACCAAGTTCGTCTCCCAGGGGGTCCTCTCGCTGAACGCGGCGTCGGTCGCCATCAACCGCTACATGGGGACCTCCCAGCAGTTCGTCGCGAAAGCCGATGCGCTCGACCCCGCCCGGCCGATCAACCCGACGGAGGTTTCGGAGCTCGCGCGTTTTGCCGACGGGGAACTCCTGAAGGAGATGGCCGACGTCCAGCAGAAACTCACCGTCAGCGCTGAGATCTCCACATCCGCCCTTTCCTTCCTGGAGAGCCTCAACGCCTACCTCGGGAGCACCGACGAGTACTGGCAGAAGACCAAGTCGCTCCTCTCCCGGAAGGAGGCGGACAAGAGGGAGAAGAGCTACCTCGCCGAGAGCATCCAGTACCTGCGCGACGGCGCGGGCAGGTTCAACGCCCGGCTGAAGACCTTCGACGAGACGGCAAGGAAAGATGCCCCGCTCATCAAGGGGGTGGTCGCCTACGACGACCTGGTGCGGGAGATGGGGGCGCGGGCGTCCCAGGCGAAGAATTGAAGAGAATCTGTTCCCCTCCTCTCCCTGGCCCTCTCCCACCAAGGGAGAGGGGATTATGGCTCCCCTCCCTTGATGGGAGGGGCTGGGGGAGGGTGAAAACAAGGAAATACTGTTGATTGGAGGACCGATGGAACTAGACCCCGAAACGACCGCGCAGCTCAAGCGCGTCCTGACCTCCCTGGAACTGCTCCTGCCGAAGCCGGTGGAGCGGATCGACTGGGGCGTATCCCACGCCGCCAACTGGCGGCGCCATTCCTTCGCCGGTTTCCTCGAGCCGATCGCCACCATCGAGAGCATCCACCTGGACGACCTCCTCGGCATCCAGAAGCAGAAGCAGGCGGTGGAAGAGAACACCCGCCAGTTCCTCGCCGGCTACCCCGCCAACAACATCCTGCTCTGGGGGACCCGCGGCACCGGCAAGTCATCGCTGGTGCGGGCGCTCCTGCACCGCTACGCCCCAGAGGGACTGAGGGTGATCCAGGTGGACAAGGACGACCTGGTCCACCTCCCCGACATCGTGGACGCGATCAAGGACGAGCCGTACAAGTACCTTATCTTCTCCGACGACGTCTCTTTCGAGGTGGGGGAGTCCTCCTACAAGATGCTGAAGAGCGCCCTGGACGGCTCGGTCTATGCGCCGCCGGAGAACGTCCTGATCTACGTCACCTCCAACCGGCGCCACCTCCTCCCCGAGTACGAGAGCGACAACCGGGGGGCGATGATGGTGGGGGGGGAGATCCACCACGGCGAGGCGGTGGAGGAGAAGATCTCCCTCTCGGGCCGGTTCGGGATCTGGGTGGCATTCCACCCCTTCAGCCAGGAGCAGTACGTCGAGGTGGTCGGCCAGTGGGTGGAGAAGCTCGCCCGCAAGAGCGGCGCCACCCTGGCATGGGGAAAGGAAGGGGAAGACGCGGCAATCCTCTGGTCGCAGAAAAAGGGGGACCGGAGCGGCCGGATCGCCTACCAGTTCGCCAGCAACTGGGTGGGGCAGAAGCTGCTGGCGACTCAGCTAAAAATTGGATAGAAAGGTTTTGCCAACCGGGCGCGAGATTTCGGCCAGATCGTCGCTGGCCCGCAGAAGCTTCGCTGAGGCGTAGCAGCGCTACGTCGAAGCGGGGCTTCGAGGACACGGCGCCGAGATGGTCGGAAGACCGCACCCGCACTAAATGCCCGCAAACGCCTCCTCCACCTCCCGTCGCAGCAGTTCTTCCTTCCCCGTGTACTTCGGCGAGAAGTGGACCGGGATCACCCGGACCGCCCCGGCATCACGGGCGAGAAGCCCTGCCTGGCGCGCCGTCAGGTGCTTCTTCTCGGCCGCCCGCGCCTCCTCTTCGTGAAGGAAGGTCGCCTCGATGAAGAGGTAGTCGGCGCCGCGCGCGAGCTGGACGATCCGTTCGGCGTTGCCGGGGGTGTAGGCGCAGTCGGTGACGTAGGCGATCTTCTGCCCCGGCACGATCCGGAGGATCTCCCGCTTCAGCTCACCGAGCGGCATCCGCCTCTCGACCACCCTTCCTTCTTCCCGCCACCACACCCTGAAGGGGAGATCGTCCCCCTCGTCCCTGAGCACCGCGTCCTTCAGTTCGGTGAGCCACGGCCCCACCTGCAGCCCCAGCTCCTCCAGGCGGTTCTTCATGATGTTCACGTGGTTTTTCTCCTCCAGGGCAAAGGCGAGGGAGGGGATCCGATGGTCGAGGAAGGCGGCACGGACCCGGAAGGTCTGCTCGTCCAGCAGCACGCCGTCACGAAACGTCACCCCCCCGACCTTTTCCGGCGGGAATCCTTGCCGGCAATGGAACTCCGCCGTCACCCCCTTGCCGTCGGGGTGCACCTCGGCAGCCACCACGGTGAAGTCGGTCGGGTAGTTCTGGACCAGGTTCCAGGTGTAGGCGGCGAGCCGGTGCCAGACCTGGTCGGTAAAACCGGGCGGCCCATAGAGACAGACCGTTTTGTCGCGGCCGAGGCAGATCCGGACCAGGTGGTCGAACCCGATGAAGTGGTCGACGTGGGTGTGGGAGACGAAGATGTGACTCACCCGCAGGAGCTTGCGGGAAGGGAGCGGCCGGATGTCCCCCAGGTCGAACAGGAGCGCCCGCCGCGCAAAAAGAAAATCGATATAGAGCCCCGGATCTCCGAAAGCGGTGTTCACCAGGGCCGGGTGGAACAGGGGTTTCATGGCCGCGCCTTTTGAGCCTTTTTCCTACCATTGTAACACTCCGGACGCAAAATTCCCGTTCCGCCCGAATATGAATCGCCCTGCACGAGGTGGATCGGATTTGCGTTTGACAGATGGGAAACAATTCACTATCTTTCTCTCCATCACACAACCCCGTCCAGGCGGGGAAAGGATGGCCCCATGAAGCGATGTGCCCTGTTTGCAGCAACCCTGGCAGTCCTGTCAGTCGCCTTGCCGGCTACGAGCCGCAGCGAGGAGGCACCAGCGCCTCCACCCCTCCCCAAAGGGCATCCGCCACTGACGGCGCCTCAGGAGAACGCCGCCATTTCCGGAAAGGTCCTGAAAACGATGGACAGCGGTGGCTACACCTACATGTTCCTGGAGGTAAAGGGGAATAAAAAGATCTGGGTTGCGGTTCCCCGGACCAAGGTCAGCGTAGGGAAGAAAATCGCCTTCATCCCCGGCCCGGAGATGAAGCATTTCAAGAGCAAGACCCTGAACCGCACCTTCGATACGATAATCTTTTCTGCCGGTCTCGCCGGAAAAAAGGAGGACGCGAATGGCCGGAAGGAAGCCGTCGTAACCCCGGGAAGCAAGGGGGCAATGGTTGCCGCGGAAAAAGTGTCGGTGCCCAGGGCAACCGGGGCGGACGCCCATACCGTCGCCGAGCTTTATGCCCTCAAGAGCAGCCTTAACGGCAAGCGCGTGGTCGTCAGGGGAAAAGTCGTAAAGGTGGCATCGCACATCATGAAAATGAACTGGGTGCACCTCCAGGACGGGACAGGGTCGGCGGACAAGAACGACCATGATCTGGTGGTGACCACCAAGGCTTCACCGGCCATGGGCGAAACCATAACCGTCCGCGGCACCCTCCTGAAAGACAAGGACTACGGATATGGCTATAAGTACGATGTTCTGATCGACAGCGCCGAGATTGTCCGTTAATACACCTAGCCCCGCTGCGTCCTCGTGAAGGCGCACGCGTTCTCCGTGTGCGTACGACATCATGCCCGGCCGCCCCTTTGGGGGCGGACCACGCTTAACGTCCCTCTCCCCATTCAGGATCAAACGGACAATCTAGCGCTCTTTGTCACATGATTCTGTCAGAATTCGGCGGGAAGCTGTCTGTAAAGATGTATTTGACACAGAGACATGCATGATTGTATAAGACTACTGGTCCAATTTCTGATGTATTGATGGTTTTACCGGCGCACTGGTACTCTTCCGTCATTTAATATCAAAAACACTATATAATGATTTAAACAGCATTCGGGGCCTTTAGTGAAAAAGTTATTGCCTGTTATTCTCTCAAATATCGTCCTACCCCTGCTCATCCTGCCCCGCGCTCACGCCTTTTATGAACCTGGAGCCCTGATAGTAACGCCGACCGTAGGGGTAAATGTCTATGACAGTACGGCGGACGTCGATAGCGGCCCGATGTTTGGGGTCAAGGCCGATTATTGCCTGGTGTCCGGCGATGCAGGAAATCTAAGCCTGGAAGGCTTTGTCAACGCCGCCTACATGAGCTCGAAAATTGACAACAGCAGTTCTTTCGCGTACATGCTGAGGGTTGGCCCCCTCTTTTCCTTTCACCCGATCGGAAACCTGACGCCTCTCCTGTCGGCCGGTGTTGGCGGCATGTATCTCCCGAGCCCCGTGGCCTCATCGCCGGACAAAGCGGCGTTCTTGACTTTCGGTATCGGCGCGAGCTATGCCGTGAGTAAGGATATGGCGATACGCGCCGACATCAGCCGCCAGGTCGTCATAGACATAAACGGGAGCAACAGCTTTGAACTGACCCTTGGATGGAGCTTTGAATTCGACGGCAGGGAGAAGAAAGCACCGCTGGCAGACATTTCGCCGAGTCCGACCGAACCCACCGCCAGCCTGCCTCCGCAGCCGCCGGCGCAGGCCGCTGCCGCAGTCGCCGCGACAACCCCTGCCGCACAGCCCGCTCCGACACCCGCTCCCGGTGCAGCAGCGACGGCACCTCCCGCAGAGGCAAAGGTGGAGACGACGTCGCCGACGGGAGCCACGCCGGCCGCCATGCCTGCGCCCGCAGGTGGTGCGCCGACCCCCGAAATCATCAAGCCGGCGGAAGCGGCCTCCTCTGCACCCTCAGGCGGGGTTCCGGCCAGGGTTGAAACAGCCGCCCCCCCGGCAGAGGTCATCCCGCCGGTCCCTGCGCCCGCGACAGCGGTGGAAGCCAAACCGGCACCGGCTCCGGCACAGCAGGGAACAGCGTCGGGAACGGCCG
>DATJLB010000239.1:0-5156 GCA_035490915.1 Geobacteraceae bacterium | reverse complement strand
CTTCACCGAGTGGAACTCCTCGCTCATCGTCAAGAAAGCCACCAGCAAAGGGAAAAAACGGCAGCTTCTGACACCGACCACCTTCAGCCTCATTCACTGCACGGACCTTGCCGACCGCTACGAGAGGCAGATCCTTCCGCTGCTCAAGGCGGGCTATCTGGTCCTGTGCGACAGGTACATCTACACCGCCTTTGCCCGCGACGCCGTGAGGGGATGCTCCCGTGCCTGGCTCCGCAACCTCTACGGCTTTGCCCGGCATCCCGACCTCACCCTGTTCTTCAACACCCCCCTTCCCATAGCCCTCGGAAGGATCCTTTCCGGCCGCCCCCAGCTGAAATACCACGAGGCGGGGATGGACCTGGGGCTCGCCAGCGATCCCTACGAAAGTTTCCGGCTTTTTCAGGAACGGATATACCACGAATATCTCGCCATGACCGACGAGTTCTCGTTCGTGACCATCGACGGGGGGGCCGCCATCGAGGAGCAGCAGGCAAAAGTCAGGGAGATCGTCGGCCACCGCTTCGACCTCCCGAGTTACCGCTGGAAAACCATTATCTGAGGAACAGAGGATGAAATTTTACCAAGAAGGGCTTCCCGGCGTAGACCCCGCACATCTGGCCGGAAAGCTGATCGTCATGGAGGGTGCCGACGGCTCGGGTCGTTCGACCCAGATGGATATCCTCAAGGATTTTCTGGAAGGGAAGGGGCATGCAACCGTGAACGTGGGGCTCAGGCGCTCCACGCTCGTCTCGGAAGAGCTGAACGAAGCCAAAATGGGGAACGTCCTCGGTGAGATCACCCGGAGTCTCTTCTACGCCACGGACTTTGCCGACCAGCTCGAAAACCGGATAGTCCCGGCACTGAAGGCGGGCTTTGTCGTGCTCGCCGACCGCTACATCTATACCCTCATGGCGCGCGACATCGTGCGCGGGGCGGATCGCGACTGGGTCCGTTCACTGTACGGCATCGCCCTGGTGCCCGACCTGGTGATCTACCTGCGGGTGAGCCCCGGGCAGTTGGTGGAGCGCAACCTGCGCAAGAATGCCACCCTCGATTACTGGGAAGCCGGGATGGACCTCGGGCTTTCCCGGGATATCTTCGACAGCTTCATGCAGTATCAGAAACTCATCCAGAAGGAGTTCTCCCTCATGCAGCGGGAATACGGCTTCCATCTGGTGAACGGCAACCGGTCGATCCGTGCCGTTTCCCGGGAAATGACCGCCAAAGTTGAGCAGCTGCTGGAGATTTGAGATGATCGCCGAGAAAAGAAAGAGGAAACCTCCCGCGAGCCGTGACGCCGTCATGGAAGAGCTCGTTGCCGAGCTGCGGCATCTCCGGGGAGCGGTGCGTGATGTGGGAGAAAGTTTCATCCTCCGCACGGAAGGGGATATAGAGGCCGTCATCAGCAATCTGTCCACCGTCCCTACCGCACTGCTGAAGCGAGAGTCGCCCGACTGGCGGCACGAAATCAGGGGGCTCAAGCTGAAACCCGCCAAGGGGCGCTTGAAGGACCTGAAGGAGATCGCCCACCTGATCGATGTGCTGTTGGATCGGGTCATCACGGCCCAGGATGGAAAGAAGTCCCCCTGAAGGTGTGGACATGCAACTTGACGGGACAACGCCCTTATGGATTGCCGCAAGGGTCATCCTCTACGAACGGGGGGATGAGCTGCTGCGGCGCATGGACAAGGTCCTCAAAACCTTCGATCTCGAAGATATCCATGATCTGCGGGTTGCGTCCCGCCGGCTGCGGGAAGGGTTGGCCCTGTTTGCCCCGTGCTACCCGCCGGAGAGCGTCAGACGTATCGACAGAAAGGTCAGGAGCATTACCCGGCTCCTGGGGGATATGCGCAACACCGACGAGGCAATCCTCTTCTTTACCGGCCTTTCGGACGAGGTGGACGATGTTTGCCGTGGCGCGCTGGACCCCTTTCTTGCGTCCCTGCAGAAGGAGAGGGCCCGTGAGGCGCGCCGGCTCGCGAAAGCTCTGCAGAAGACGGCCTCGTCAAAGCTGCGCGACCTGTACCAGCGATCGATAAACGCCATCGCCCTGTTCACCCCCCCGGAAGACGGCACCGACCTGCTCGCCCCTCTGGCATGCTTTGCCAGGACCTCATTCGATTCACGGCTTTCCGCCATAGGCGAACTCTTGCCGCAGGCGCGCCAGAAAGGGGCCATCGAGGCGCAGCACCGCCTGCGGATCGCTATCAAACATTTCCGCTACCGGATGGAAATTCTCTCCTTTCTGGTCGAAACGGACTATCCGCAGCACCACGCGACGATGAAAGGGTACCAGGACGTACTGGGGAAGATGCACGACCTCGATGTCTTCGCCGGGATCGTTCGGGGAACCGGTTTTCCAGCCGAAGCTGAAAAGCGGCTTCTCGATGCTATAATCGATAAGAGGGGAAAGCTTTTCCGGGAATTCACCGCCATGTTGAAGAGTGAACCGTTGGATAAGATCTGCGAGAAGGTGAGGAACGGACTGTGAAGCTGCACCGGCTGGCAGCCATCGACATCGGCACGAACTCCATCCGCTGTATTGTCGTGGAAGTCGACAGGATGGGGAAGTTCAAGGTGCTGGACGACGAAAAGGCGACGGTACGCCTCGGGGAAGGGATTGCCCGGGATAACGCCATATCGGCTGCCGCATGGAACCGGGCCATGGATGCGCTGGTCCGGATGAAAAAGATCGTCGATGGTTACGGGGTTGCCGCGGTCGAATCTGTGGCCACGAGCGCCGTGCGCCGGGCGACGAACGGGGACGCCTTCGTTAAGGCCGTTGCCGCTACCGTTGGCCTGGAGATTGCGGTCATCAGCGGCGAGGAGGAGGCGGAACTGGCGATCCTCTCCGCGCTCTACAACTTCGACATGGCGGGGAAGAGTTACGTCATGGTCGACATCGGCGGCGGGAGCGTCGAGGTTGTCACTGCCCTGGGAAGCCATATCGAGGAAATCTATTCCCTTGATCTCGGAGCGGTCGTCCTGACTGAAAGGTTCATCACTGCCGACCCGGTCAGGAAAGGAGACTATCTCAAGCTGCGCCGGCATATCCGCAAGACCCTCCAGTCGGAGTGCAGCGACGGCGTGCTGCCGGTCCAACGCCTGATCGGCTCGGGGGGGACCATGACCTCCATCGCGGCCATGGCGATGGCGATGCGCAAAGAAGAGTACGGTTCGATCCATGGGCATGAAGTCCTCCGCTCCGAGGTCGTGCACCTCCTCGCAATGCTGCTGAGGAAAGACTTGAAGGGGAGAAGGGCTGTCCCGGGACTCAATCCCGACCGGGCCGACATCATCGTCGCCGGCGTGACGGTAGTCGACGAGGTGATGGATTTTTTCGGGGCAAATCTCCTGGAGATAAACGAACGGGGCCTGCGGGAAGGGCTGATCCTGAAGGCGCTGCGGAAGTACAACCTCATTCGGGAGGAAAGAAAATCCCGTTCCTGGCGGGTGTCGGTGCTCGAGTTTGCCCGGTCCTGCCACTTTGACGAGGAGCACTCCCTGCAGGTTGCGCGGCTCTCCCTCGAGATATTCGATGCGGTTGCGTCCCCCTTCAATTTTGCCGGGAAGGAGCGGCAGATCCTTGAGGCGGCGGCCCTGCTCCACGATGTCGGCTATCTGATCAGCTATTCGGGTCATCACAAACACACCTACCATCTTGTGCGCCATGCCGACCTGTTCGGCTTCACGCCTCGGGAGCGGGAGATCATCGCCAATGTCGCCCGCTATCACCGCAAGGCCCTTCCCAAGAAAAAGCACGAAGGTTTCTCCCGCCTTTCCCTCCAGGACCGGCACCTCGTCCGCCGGCTCGGCGGGATCCTGCGTCTTGCCGATGGCCTCGACCGGCGCAGAAACTGCGTGGTGACAGGGCTCGAGTGTTCCCTCTCCTCTGTGGCCTTCATGGTCATGCTGAAGGGGGGGGACGACGTCTCGGTCGAGCTGTTCGGCGCCAAGGCAAAGGGGGACCTCTTTGAGGAGGCTTTCGGCAGGAAGCTCATGCTTGTGCCTGAGGGTGGCGGCTGATGCGCTTGCGGCAGGGATATTCGACGTGCGATGGTGCACTCGCAGACGGTGAATCCCGATTGCCGCCTTAGAGTTCGGGACCCCGGTGGCTGAAAGCTGCCGGGGTTTTTGTTTATCTGTTCAATGTGCCGTTTCCGTGGCTTGGAGAAAGAGGCTCTGCTCGATGTGGGATGCTGCTCGCGCACCCCCCTTTGCCGCGGAGTGGGTATTTTGTATACGGCTGGTATTGACAAGCATTCATGGGCTGATAAACTTTAAGAGCTTCAGAAACTTCTGACCGTCGTTCTCTGCTGTCCAATCCATACCTTCCGATGATCTCTTTCAATCGTGTAAGGAGCTGCGATGCATTTAGATGATTTGAGCAGTATCTCCGCCGAGGAGGAGCTGGAGCCGGTGGAGGTCGATGAGGAGCCGGACCTGGATTCCTTGATTGTGTCGGAAGAGACCGAGGAAGAGGTTGATGCGCCTCAGATCGAGCATTTCGATGACGCCATCAAGCTGTACATGCGGGACATCCAGAAGAGCAAATTGCTGTCAGCCGAGGAAGAAAAGGAGCTTGCCGGCAGGATTGAGCTAGGCGACAAGGGGGCTCGCAACAGGATGATCGAGTCCAACCTCAGGCTGGTGGTGAAAATTGCCAAACGTTACATCAACCGGGGACTCCCTTTTCTCGATCTCATCGAAGAGGGGAACGTCGGCTTGATCAAGGCAGTGGGAAAATTCAAACTCTCGAAAGAGTGCCGTTTTTCCACGTATGCAACATGGTGGATACGGCAGAGCATAGAACGGGCACTGGTCAATCAATCGCGTACCATCAGGCTGCCGGTGCACGTTTCGGATGACGTCAACAAAATGTTCAGGGTGACTAGAGCGCTGGTCAACAGGATGAACCGGGAACCCTCGGTCAAGGAAATCGCTGCCGAGATGGGGGTGGATATTGCCTATGTGCGTCGCCTCATGGTGTTGCTGAAGAAAACCTATTCCATCGAGCGGCCCATGGGCGAAAACCACGATTACTTTCTCCTCGATACCATCGAAGACACCTCCACCGTTTCCGTAGCGGACCTCTTCGAGAACCTGAACAAATACGAACTGGTAGCCAAGTGGCTGGGAACCCTGCCTGAAAACGA
>DATJLB010000238.1:0-14835 GCA_035490915.1 Geobacteraceae bacterium | reverse complement strand
GCCTCGGCGAACAGCGGTTGCCCCTTGGTCACGATCCCGTCCTGGGGGAGGTAGCCGACGGTGGCCCCCTTGGCGAACTGGAGCTCGCCGGACGAAAGTTCCACCTGCCCGGCGATGATCCGCATCAGGGTCGATTTTCCCGCGCCGTTTTCCCCGACGAGGCCGACCCGATCTCCCTTTTTCAGGTGCCAGGTGATATCGGTGAAGAGCGGTTTTCCCGCGAATTCTTTGGAGAGCTGCTTCAGGTGGAGCATGACGGTTCCTTCATGGCCATTCGGAATAAATGAGATGTGGGTTTTGCTTGCCTGCTGCGAAACCTGGATTGCCGCGCTTCGCCCGCAATGACAAAGCCTGCGTTCCGGGTCATTGCGAGGAGGGACGACGAAGCAATCCCGGTTTTCGCCAGAAGCTCAGATCATAAGGGAAATTCAGTTCCAGCTCAAGCGAGTTTTCCCCGGAGGAACGAAAAAAACGGGGCCGCGTTTGCACGCGGCCCCGCCATGACACGGTGTATCGAGTCCGTTACCACTCTTCCTTTTCTTTCTGCTTTTTCACGTCATACTCGAAGTACGTCGCGGGGCTGGTCAGTTTGACGACCTCCATGTCGTCGTAGCCGAGCGCCTTGAAGTTCAGCACGCCGTTCGGCGCATGGCAGTTCTCGCAGGAGAGGGATTTGTCTTTGGTTACCAGGTGGCTGCTGGCAAAGTAGATGGTCTGCCAGCCTGCGACCGGCTCGTACTTCGTGATGCCGAGGGTCTTGGCGGCCGACGCCACGCCGGCAAGGGTGTCGCCGGTTGCCATCGGCTGGGCGAAATCCATGGAGAGGAGCTTGCCGTCCACCTTGTTGAAGAACGCTTTTGCCTGGTAGATCTTGAACGGGTAGATCTTGCTCTTTGCGTCCTTTCTGCTTCCTTTCGGGCCGATCATATGGGGGGCGTTCGAGATGGTGCCGTTGAACCAGGCATAGACCGGCCGTGTTTCGTTGGCTTCCTTTTTCAGGGTGGTCGGTTCGAAGAACCCGTCGGCGCCCTTGCTCCACGTGGTAAAATCTTTGGCAAATGCGCCGCCGGTCCGGGGGATGTGACAGGTCTGGCAGGCGATCCGTGCCGTATGCGTGTTGAGGGGCGCATCCTTGTGGGGTTTGTCGCCATGGCAATCCAGGCAGGCGATCCGGACGCCGTCGTTGGCCCAGTTGTTCGGGTCAAAGCCGGTCGGAATCCTGTGGTCCTTGGACGTGTGGCAATCGGCACAGGACATTCCCTTGGCGGCGTGAATGTCGTTCTCGGTCGTGAAGACGAAACCCCTCTTGATGTATTCGCCACCGCCGGCCGTGGCATGGCAGATCATGCAGTTTTTCACGGACGGCTTGCCGACTGCAAGGGCGGCCTTGACGCTCCTGTCCTGCCCCATGAGCACCTGCCCTTTGTCGTTTTTCGCCGGTTTACGCTTGCTGACGTCGTAGTCTGCGGAATGGCAGACGAGGCAGTCGATGCTCGCCTCGGCCGCGGGACCGGTGCTCCCGACGCCGTGCAGTTGATCGCCCGGGTCGCCGGGGTGGCAGGTGTTGCAGCCGGTCAGCTTGGTCTTCACTTCGCCGTTTTTCGGGGTTTCCTTCAGGTTGTTGACGATGTCGTTGCCGTTACAGAAGGAGTAGATGCGGTTCTTCATCCCGTATTCCGTAGTGGGGTCGATATTGTCGACGTTGGTGACCTTCGAGGCATGCTTCCAGTGGACGGTGTCGAGGAATTTCCTGGCCGTGTCCGGGTGGCACACTTCACAGGTGGACGGCCCCTTGTAGCCGTTCTTTTCGATGTACTCCCTGCCGGCGTGCTCTTTCGCAAGCAGAGGTGATGCAAGGAGGACTACGGCGAGGACTGCAAGGGGAAAGCGTGTTTTTTTCATGCAACCATACCTCGTTTCTGATTTAGTGTGCCGAGATCTACCGCTCTGGATATCGGTTGTAAAGAAATATAAATATATATAAATGTAATTATGTTTACAAGAAGAAAATTGTAAAAAAATCTACTTTTTGTAACGGACGCGACGTCGTGCACGTCGTAATTGAATGTCTGAAAAGTTTGATGGCGCACGCTGCCACGCAGCGGGGCAGGGCGCGACACGACATGCCGCCGCTCCCCATGCAAGCCGGGACAGGGCGACGTGCTGGGCGAAAAAACCGGACATTCCTGTTTTTTCTTATGATGTAGCGCAAAACTCTGCTATAATTCACGTTTTGTATGTGCGCGCACCGGAAGCTCCGGTGTGCTCGACAGTTTCCGCCGTGCGGGGCGCGCCCCGTCTGCGGCCGAAAAATACCAGAGGGTTGACGGCTTCGAGGATCGAAGAGGGCCATGGCGCCCGTTCGCGCAGCTTGCTGCTCGCCGGAAAGAGTCGTTCCGCGCGCAGCACGATGCACGAATTCCCGGGCTGTCCCCGACAAAGGATCGGACCATATGTCAAGAAAGATGCTGATTAACGCGATGCACCCGGAAGAGGCGCGGGTGGCGATCGTGGAGGACGGCCGCCTCATCGAGCTGGACATCGAGATCGCGGGGAGCGAGCAGACCCGCGGCAACGTCTACAAGGGGGTGGTGGTCCGGGTCGAGCCGGGGCTGCAGGCCGCCTTCGTCGACATCGGACTCAAGAAGCTCGGCTTTCTCCAGATGGGGGAGCTCCATCCCGACTTCTGGCAGTGGCGGGACGACATCCCGGAGGAGCAGCGCAAAAGGCGCCCCCGCATCCAGGAGGTGCTCCGGCGCGGCCAGGAGCTGGTCGTTCAGGTGGAAAAGGGGGAACGGGACATGAAGGGGGCGGCGCTCACCTCCTACCTCTCCTTCCCCGGACGTTACATGGTGGTCATGCCGGGGAGCGATTCCGCCGGCGTCTCCCGCAAGGTGGAGGTCGAGGCGGATCGGAAGAAGCTCAAAGAGATGGCCGCGGAGATGAAGATTCCCGAGGAGATCGGCTACATCATGCGGACCGAGGCGCTCGGCAAGACCAAGACCGAACTGAAGAAGGACCTCTCCGCCCTCGTCAAGCTCCACAAGGACATCCTCGCCAAGGCGAAGAAGGTCAAGGCCCCCGCCCTCGTCTACCAGGAACTCGACCTGGTGATCCGCACCATCCGGGACTACTTCACCGCCGAGATCGACGAGGTGCTGGTGGACAGCCCCGATGTCTTCCAGCAGGCCAAGGAGTTCTTCAAGAAGACCATGCCCAAGTTCGAGGGGCTCGTCAAGCTCCACCAGGAGAAGCGTCCCATCTTCTCCAAGTACCAGCTGGAAGAGCAGATCGACCAGATCCACGAGAAGAAGGTCCCCCTCAAGTCGGGGGGATCGATCGTCATCGAGCCGACCGAGGCGCTCGTCACCATCGACGTCAATTCGGGGAAATCGACCGGCGAAAAGGGGGTGGAGGACACCGCCTATAAGACCAACCTGGAGGCGGCGGAAGAGGCGGCGCGCCAGCTCCGGCTCCGCGACCTCGGGGGGCTGATAGTCATCGACTTCATCGACATGCGCGAGAAGAAGCACATGGCCGAGGTGGAAAAGACCCTGAAGAACGCCCTGAAGAGCGACAAGGCGCGGGTCACTGTGGGGCGGATCTCCCAGTTCGGTCTCCTGGAGATGTCCCGGCAGCGGATCAAGGCGGCCCTTGCCGAGGCGAACTACCTCCCCTGCCCCCACTGCGAAGGGCGGGGAAAGGTGAAATCGGTTGAGAACATGGCGATCTCCTTTCTCCGCAAGGTGCATGCGGCCGCGGCCAAGGGGACAACGGCCGAGGTGCGGGGAGCGCTGCCGCTCGAAGTCGCCTACTACCTCCTGAACCGGAAGAAGCGGGAGCTGACCCAGATCGAGAACGACTACGACATCGAGGTGACCGTCAAGGGGAAACCGTCGTTCCTGATGAACCAGCTGGAGCTGGAACTGATCAGGCGGGAGAAGCCCCTTGCACAGGAGGCCCCGGCTGCGCAGGCGGGCGAGGCGGCGGCCGAAGTCGGAGAGACGCGGGAGCAGGCTGTAGCCGGAGCCCAAGGCGAGGAAGCGAAAGGGAAGAAACGGCGCCGGAAGAAAAAGGGGAAGGGGGAAGGGGAAGCCGCACCCCCTGCCGAAAGCGCCGCAGCGGAGACGCCGCCGGTCGAGGCCGTGCCGGCCGCTGAGATGGCGCCGGCTGCGGAGGAGGGGGGAGCGCCCTCCGGGGAGCTCCATCCGGACGAACAGAAGAAGAAGCGGCGGCGCCGGAAGCGGCGGGGGGCGAAGGGCCGCCCTGCCGAAGGAGGCGTCCCGGAAGGGGTGCACGAAGAAACTCCTGCCGGAGGCGCCGAAGTAGTCGAGCCGGCTCCTGCACCGGTGGAGAGTGCCGGACAGGGCGAGGGTGAACCCCACGTCGCCGAGCACAAGAAGAAACGGCGCCGGCGGAAGCGGCACGGGAAGGGGAATCATGCGGAGGGCGCACCTGCCGAGACCCCTCCCGCCGGGGCTCCGGCAGTGGCCGCCGTGGAGAAGCACGAACCCACGCCGATTGCGGTTGAGGGTGCCGAACATGTCGAGGGGGGCGTCTCCCCGGAGGAGCAGAAGAAGAAGCGGCGCCGGCGGAAACGGGGTGGCGCGAAAGCCCACCTTCCGGGGGAACAAGCCGGCGGGGTGGGAGCCGTTCCCGAGGCGAAACCGGAGCCGGTAGTTATCCCCGCCGAGCCTGCACCGACTGCTGAAAAGCCGAAAAAGGGAGCTCCTCCTGCCAGGAAGAAATCGGCCCCGACTGCCGCCGTCGAACCGCTCCCCGTGCCGGAAGAGCCGAAAAAGGCGGCGCGGCCTGCCAGGAAGAAGCCCGTACCGGCAGAGTCTCTGCCTCCGGCCGCAGAGGCACCCCTGGCGGAAGGCTCGGACGCCCCGAAAAAGAAGCCCCGGAGCAGGAAACCGGCCGCGACCGAACTTGGGCCGCAAGCGGCCGAAACCGCTCCCGAGACGGTCACACCGGCGCGAAAGAAGCCGGCCCGGAAAAAGCCGGTCAAACCGGAAGGGCAGACGGAGTGAGGCTGAAAGCTGTCCTGACAAGCGGCATCGGTTTGCTGGCCGCCTGCCTGACGCTCTTTGCCTCGCCGGCATGCGCCGGCACGTTCGGCGGCGTGGAGGAGTGGCATCTCTATCCCTCCTTTCAGTATTTCACCTGGGAGGAGTTCAGCGGCGGCCGGCGTCTCCTCAAGGAGGAGGGACCCCTGTTCGGCATCGGCGGCTCTGCCAGGCTCGATCTCTACCGGAAGAGCCTCATGTTGACGGTGCGGGGGGAGGTGTTCGGCGGCGACGTGGACTACGACGGCCAGACCCAGCCGGCCGCCAACCCGGCGTTCAGTGAACGCCCCCTGTCGACGGACGTGGTCTACTTCGGCACGAAGCTGGAAAGCGACGTCGGCTGGCGGATGATGACCGAGGCGGGCTCCTTCGAGCCGTTTGCCGGGCTGGGGTACCGCTGGTGGCTGCGGGCAATACAGGATTCAACCGCTAATACGAATCAAAACCCTCCCCAGGCCTTCACCGTCGGGGGGTACACGGAGTGGTGGCATTCGCTCTACACCAGGCTCGGTCTCCGCTGGGACTGCAAGGCGAGCGACGACCTTTCCCTGTTCGCGGAAGGGGGGGGCAAGTACCCCTTCCTGAACTGGAACATCGCCGACTTCCCCGGGACCGGCGGCGTCACCATCAAGCCCGAACCGCGCTGGTCCGGCTTTGCCGAAGTCGGCTTCAGGTACGGGAGGTTCCGGCCGGCGATCTTCTACGAAGGGTTCCGGTACGGCCAGTCGCCTGTGGTGCCGATCGGGGGGGGAGTCGGGCTGTTCCAGCCGCAATCGGATTCCGACATCTTCGGGATCAACCTCGGCTGGGCCTTTAAGTAGTTTCCGTCCGGGAACTCCGGGTCGGAAACTGAGAGGACGGACATGCAGGTCGTTGTTCTCATCGCCCTGTTCGGGGCGCTCGGTTGCCTGACCCGCTATTTCATGTCGGGATGGGTCTACGAGCTCCTCGGCAGGAACTTCCCGTACGGCACGTTCGCGGTCAACATCGTCGGCGCATTCATCATCGGTCTGATCATGGAGTTCGGCATGCGGAGCACGCTGATCTCGGCGAATCTCCGGATCGGCTTCACCGTCGGCTTTCTCGGCGGCCTCACCACCTTTTCCACATTCAGCTACGAAACCTTCCGGCTCCTCGAGGATGGCGAATTCCTCATCGCCGGGGCCAATGTTCTCCTGAGTGTCGTGGTCTGCCTGGCGTTCACCTGGCTCGGGATAATGGCGGCACGGCAGCTGTAGGGGGGGCGATATGGTAACGGCATCTTCAAGACCGGATTCAAGGGAGAATAACCCATGACCAAGCTGAGCGGCGATCTTGTTCTGATGCGGATCTTCATCGGCGAGAACGACAAGCACGGCCATATGCCGCTGTACGAGGCGCTCGTGGAGCTTTTCAGGAAGGAGGGGTTTGCCGGGGCAACGGTGCTGCGCGGGGTGGCCGGCTTCGGCGCCCACAGTGTCTATCATACCGACAAACTGCTGCGCCTCTCCATGGACCTGCCGATCGTCGTCGAAGTGGTGGAGAGCCAGGAGAAGATCGACGGCGTCATGCCGAAGATCGACGGGATGATGAGCGGCGGCATGATCACCCTGGAAAAGGCGACGGTGATCCGGTACAGCCACCCTGGGGGCAAGGTGTAAATTTATTTGTGCCAACGCCTTGAATCGGGAGGGCGCTGCGGTAAAATTGCGCTTTACGTTCAAAGCTGGCTGAAAAGCAGGGATCGGAGGCGACATGCGACAACAGCAGGAGCAGGCGGCATCCGCGGTACGGCCGAACATCATCACCCAGCGGTGCATCGGCTGCAAGACCTGCATCAAGCACTGCCGGAAAGATATCTTCGCTTTTGACCCGTCCACCCGGAAGATCTCGGTTAAAGGCTCGAACGGATGCCACGAGGGATGCCGTACCTGCGCCCGGGTATGCCTGAGCGGCGCGGTCACTTTCCCCGATGAAGAGGCCTTCGTCCGCTACCTGAACGGCCGGCTCGAACAGATCAACGACGGGCTTTCCTGCGTCGGCGCATTCCTGATCACCACGGAATCGCAGGCGTTCGTCGACGGCGCACGCTGAACCGGCACCGTTCTTCACCGTTGAAACATCCTCATCTTTTGCTATACTTCATATCTCACGCTCTCTGTACGGTAATTGTGGCCACACGTCAAGGCTTCCGTCCCTCGTTGTGACCTCACCGGCGCATCGGCGTGCGATCTTCCGACCATCTGCAAGGGCAAAACGATGGGCTTTCTCCACAATGTCACGCCGGAATGGATTGAACAGCTCTACCTCCTGTGGCGGAAATCCCCGGATGAGTTGAGCCCTGAATGGCGCGCCTTTTTCGACGGGTTTGACCTGGCCGGCGGGGGAGGGGAGCCGCCGACCACCCGCGAGTCCCTCAAGCAATCCGCTGTCCAGTCCCTCATCTACCGCTACCGCGACATCGGCCACCTGCTCGCCTGCACCGATCCCCTTTCCCCCTGCAAGATCGACCACCCGCTGCTCGCCCTGTCCGCCTTCGACCTCGACGAGTCGGACCTGGAGACGGTCTTCCATACGCGGCGCTTCATGCAGAAGAGTGCCCGCCTCCGGGAGATCCTGGCGGTCATGCGGGAAACCTACTGCCGTTCGATCGGGGTGGAGTTCATGCACATCCAGGAGCCGGCCGAACGGCAGTGGCTGATCGACCGGATGGAGCCGGTGCGGAACCGGTCCGACTTCACTCCCGGGGGGAAGGTCGCCATCCTGGCGAAGCTCAAGGAGGCGGCGATGTTCGAGGGGTTCCTCCACCGGAAGTTCCCCGGTCAGACCCGCTTTTCGCTCGAAGGGGGGGAGGCGCTCATTCCGCTCCTCGACGACGCCGTCTCCCATGCGGCGGGGCTCGGGGTTACCGACCTGATCCTCGGCATGCCCCATCGCGGCAGGCTCACCATCCTGGCGACCGTCTTCCACCGCCCCTACGAGAACATCTTCGCCGAGTTCAGAGACAACGTCGAGCACGGCGTGGTGGGGGAAGGAGACGTGAAGTACCACCGGGGGTTCTCCACCGACATCACCCTCACCGGCGGCTCATCCATCCACCTCACCATGGCCACCAACCCAAGCCACCTGGAGGCGGTCGATCCGGTGGTGGAAGGGAAATGCCGGGCCCGTCAGGACAGGCGTGGCGCGAAGGGAGAGCAGCAGGTGCTTCCTGTCCTCATCCACGGCGACGCCGCCTTCAGCGGCCAGGGAGTCGTGGCGGAAACCTTCAACCTTTCCCAACTCGCCGGGTACCGGACCGGCGGGACCCTCCACGTCGTCCTCAACAACCAGATCGGCTTTACCACCCTCGCGGCCGACGAGCGGTCGAGCTGCTACGCCACGGACGTCGCCAAGATGGTGATGGCCCCCATCTTCCACGTCCACGGCGAGGACCCCGAGGCGGTGGTGCACACGGTCAGGCTCGCCCTCGACTACCGGCAGGCATTTGCGAGGGACGTGGTGGTGGAGGTGATCTGCTACCGCCGCTATGGCCACAACGAGGGGGACGAGCCGTACTTCACCCAGCCCCTCATGTACGACACAATCAAGAACCGCCCGCCGGTTGCGGAGCTCTACGCCCGGTCTCTGATAGAGGCAGGGGTGGCTGAGGAGCGGATTGCCGGGGTGGAGCGGGAGATCACAGCCCGCCTGGAGGGGGCCCTTGCACGGAAGGCGGCCCCGGTGGACGGCGGGTTCGCCGGGGCATGGCGCGGGGTCCGGCGCGATTACTCCCCCGTCACGGTGGAGACCGGCGTGGCGAAGGAGCGGTTGCTCGCTCTGGCCGAGCGGCTGGTGCAGCTCCCCGCCGGGTTCACCCCCCATCCGAAGGTGGTGGCCCTCCTGGAGAAACGGCGCGGGGCGGTTGACACGGGGGAGGGGATCGACTGGGGGAACGCTGAGTCCCTCGCGTTAGCCACTCTTCTCGACGAAGGGCATTCCGTGAGGCTTTCCGGCCAGGACATACGTCGCGGGACCTTCAGCCAGCGGCACTCCGCCCTGTTCGACATGAAGACCGAAACCCCGTACATGCCGCTCGCCGGTGTGGCGCGGGACGGCGCGGCATTCCACCTCTACGACAGCATGCTGTCGGAAAACGCGGTGCTCGGCTTCGACTACGGTTACTCCCTGGAATCTCCCGACGCCCTGGTCATCTGGGAGGCCCAGTTCGGCGATTTCGCCAACGGCGGCCAAGTGGTGATCGACCAGTTCATCTCCTCCGGCGATGCGAAATGGGAGCGGGTGAGCGGCCTCGTCATGCTCCTCCCCCACGGCTACGAGGGGCAGGGGCCGGAGCATTCCGATGCCCGGATCGAGCGGTATCTCGAGCTCTGTGCCGACAACAACATGCTTGTTGCCAACCCCACCACCCCGGCCCAGTACTTCCACCTCCTGCGCCGTCAGGTGCGGCAGCCGTTCCGGAAGCCGCTCGTCGTCTTCACCCCCAAGAGCCTGCTGCGCCATCCCCGCTGCGTCTCCTCCCGCGCGGACCTGGAGTCCGGTGCGTTCCGCGAGGTCCTCGCCGACGGTGCGGAGCCGGCACGGGTCAGAGCGGTTTTCCTCTGTTCTGGTAAACTGTACTACGAGCTTCTGGACCGAAAGGAGCGGGACGGTCGGGACGATGTGGCGCTTGTCCGGATCGAGCAGCTCTATCCGCTGCGCGCCGACCTTGTCGGTGAGGTGTTGGCGCCTTACCGGGGCGTGGAGCAGATCGCCTGGGTGCAGGAAGAGCCGGCCAACATGGGGGGGTGGGCGTTTCTCCGCCCCCGGCTTGCGGAAATCATCGGTCGCGAGCCCCGCTACGTCGGACGCCCCGAGGCGGCCACGCCGGCCACCGGCTCCCACCGGCTGCACAAAGAGGAGCAGGAGAGGCTGATAGCCGAGGCGTTCAGCTTTTGAAATGCCGGCTGTTGCAAAGCTAGTATGTCATTGCGAGCGCAGCGAAGCAATCTTGCCTCGTTCGAGCGTGCCGGAGATTGCTTCGGCGCGATAAACGCTCCTCGCAATGACGAGTGAGTTTTGTTTGCTGTCTGATACGTGCAGTGGTTTGATTTCCGAAAATCCTGAATATCCCTGTTACATACACGCAGGTGGAGATTTCCGTATGGAGATAAAAGTCCCCGAAGTGGGCGAATCGGTGGTGGAGGCGCTTGTCGCCAAGTGGCACAAGAACGACGGCGACCGGGTGGAGAAGGACGAGCCGCTCTGCGAGATCGAGACCGACAAGATTACGCTGGAGATCAATGCCGAGGCAGGCGGCGTCCTCCGGGTAGCGGTGCCGGCGGGGACGACCGTCAAGATCGGGAGCGTCATCGGCACGATCGAGGAGGGGGGAGTGACGGAGGAGAAGGGCGCTCCCGCCGAGGCTAAAGCGTCGGAGGAAAAGTCCGCGGCTCCACCTCCCGCCGCCCCGCCGCCGGCACGGCACGTCTTGCCGGCGGAGCGGAAGGCGGCCCGAGAAAAAGAGGTAAACGTAGAGAAAAAGCCTGAACCCGCACCGGTGGTGCGCTCGGAGGAGCAGGCACCCTACGCGGCCGTTCCCGCCGGGAAGGAGGAGCGGGTCACCCGCAGACCGATGACCCCGATTCGGAAGCGAATCGCAGAGCGGTTGCTTTCGGCTCGCCGGGATACCGCCATGCTCACCTCCTTCAACGAAGCGGACATGGGGAAGGTGATGGAGCTCCGCCGTAAGTACGGCGAGGAGTTCCAGCGCAGACACGGGGTAAAGCTCGGCTTCATGCCGTTCTTCGTCAAGGCGGTCGTCGAGGCGCTCCGGGAGTTCCCGGCGGTCAACTCTCGGATTGACGGCGACGACATCGTCAGCCACGACTTTTACGACATCGGCATCGCCGTGTCTGGGGAAAAAGGGCTGGTGGTGCCGGTCCTGCGGGACGCCGACCGGCTCCGCTTCGCCGAGATCGAAAAGGGCATCGAGGGGTTCGTGGAGAAGATCAGGACGAACCGGCTCGCCATCGCCGACCTGGAGGGGGGGACCTTCACCATCACCAACGGCGGGGTATTCGGCTCCCTGATGAGCACCCCGATCCTCAACCCGCCCCAGAGCGCAGTTCTCGGCATGCACGCCGTCCAGGATCGCCCCGTGGCGCGGGACGGGAAGGTGGTCATCCGGCCGATGATGTACCTCGCCCTCTCCTACGACCACCGGCTTATCGACGGCCGGGAGGCGGTGCTGTTCCTGAAAAAGGTGAAGGAACATATCGAGGAGCCGGAGGAGTTGCTGTTGGACGTCTGATCGACGTCTGAGGTGTGGAGGCGCACGATGGGAAAATTCATTTGTCCTCGACCTGAAAAATGGCATGAGATCTATAGGATCCTGGCGGCTGCACGGAAGGAAAGAAACGATCGCGGGATCGAGAAGGTACCGGAGCCGCTGATCCTCTCGGAATGGGCGCATTCCGACGATTGGGAGCGGGAGCTGCGCTGGCACGAATACCTGGAATGGGCGGAAGAGTATGGCTTTTCCAATCTGATTCCTCCTTTGGAGGAGGATGAGAGCCATTTTGGGTGAACGAACTTTAGCAGCCCCCACCCATCCCTCCCCCGCTGGGGGAGGGCAAAAGGGTTCTCCCCCCGGAGGGGGGAGGCAGGAGGGGGGCACCAAGTGCTATCCGGAATTTAATCGAGGAGGAGCAGCAATATGTCTGAAGATATATTCGACCTGATCATCGTCGGCGCCGGCCCCGGCGGGTATGTCGCGGCGATCCGCGCCGCGCAGCTCGGGATGCGGGTGGCCGTAGTGGAGAAGCGCGACACCTTTGGGGGGGTCTGTCTGAACGAGGGGTGCATCCCGAGCAAGGCGCTCCTCGACTCCTCCGAGCTGTTTGCCCTGGCGCGGGACAAGTTTGCGACCCACGGCATCGAGATCGAGCCGCCCCGGCTCAACCTCGGTGCCATGCTCGCCCGCAAGGACGACGTGGTGAAGAAGCTGACCGATGGGGTGGCGTTCCTGTTCAAGAAGAACAAGGTCGCCACGTTCCCCGGCACGGCGCGGCTGGCGGGAAAGAATGGCGATAACTGGAGGATCGAGGTGCGGGGCGCCGGGAGCTGGGAAAACCAGGTGCTGACAGCTCCGAAGGTCCTCCTCGCCACCGGGAGCGAGGCGGTGGAACTGCCGTTCATGCCGTTCGACGGGGAGACGGTCGTCTCCGCCCGGGAGGCTCTCTCTTTCGACAGGGTGCCGGAGCACCTGCTGGTGGTCGGGGCGGGGTACATCGGCCTGGAACTCGGCTCGGTCTGGCGCCGGCTGGGGGCGGAGGTGACGGTGGTGGAGGTCCTTCCCAAGATGCTCCCCACAATGGACGGCCAGGCGGCCGACACCCTGATGCGCTCGCTGAAGAAGCAGGGGATTACCTTCCGGATGGAGACACGGGTCACCGGCGCCGAGAAGAAGGACGGCAAGGTACTGGTAACGGTCGCCTCCGGCGAGAGTACGGGGCAGATCGAGTGCGACAAGGTGCTGGTGGCGGTCGGCCGCCGACCGCTGACCGGCGGTCTCGGGCTTTCCGAAGCGGGGGTACAGCTCGACGGGCATGGCAGGATCGTGGTGGACGACGACTACCGGACCACGGCACCCGGCATCTACGCCATCGGCGACCTGATCCAGGGGCCGATGCTCGCCCACAAGGCGATGGAGGAGGGGGTGGTGTTCGCCGAGCGGCTGGCAGGGCAGCCCTCGCAGGTGGAGTACGACTTTGTCCCGGGCATCTGCTACACCTGGCCGGAGGCGGCCTCCGTCGGCAAGACCGAGGAGCAGCTGAAGGGGGAGGGGGTGCCGTACAAGACGGGCAAATTCAGCTTCATCGCCAACGGCCGGGCGAAGTGCATGGACGAGACCGACGGCTTCGTGAAGGTGATCGCCCACGCCGAGACCGGCCGGGTGCTCGGCATCCACATCGTCGGGCCCCGCGCCTCGGACATGATTGCCGAGGCGGTGACGGTGATGACCTACGGTGGCACGGCCGAGGACATCGCCCTCACGTTCCATGCCCATCCGACGCTGTCGGAGGCTGTGAAGGAGGCGGCGCTGGACGTGGAGAAGAGAGCAATTCATGCTTGAAACCAGATTTCTTGAACCGCAAGGACGCAAGGACGCGAGGAAAGACTGAAACCCATGGATTTAGAGAAAACGGGACGAGAAGTGGTATTGGCGCAATCCGGGTGCATTCGGCGCTTGGGCCAGGCCTCTTGGAATCGGCATATCAGGTTTGTCTTGCCCATGAACTCCGTGAAGAAGGGCATGAGGTAGTTTGTGAAATGACACTTCCGGTTGTTTACCGCGGCCTCGCTCTCGATGCGGGATACAGGATCGATATGCTTGTCAATAATGCGTTATCATCGAAAACAAAGCAGTGGAAAGGCTGTTGCCGGTCCATGAAGCGCAACTCCTGACATATCTCAAGCTATTACAATGCAAGCTCGGCTATCTGTTCAACTGGAACGTACCGATAATGAAGGACGGGATAAAGAGAATGGTTCTCAACCTCTGAAACGTTGTTGATTTTCTTGCGTCCTCGCGTCCTTGCGGTTCAATGATTTGTAGTATTAAAGGAGTTCATTATGGGGAAAAATCTGGCTACAAAAATCCTCGAAGCCCACCTCGTCGAGGGTGAGCTGATTCCCGGCACGGAGATCGCCATTCGGATCGACCACACGCTGCTCCAGGATGCCACCGGCACGATGGCGATGCTGGAGTTCATCGCGATGGGCGTTTCGCGGGTGAAGGTGGAGCTGGCGGCTCAGTACATCGACCACAACCTCCTCCAGACCGACAACAAGAACGCCGACGACCACGTCTTCCTGATGACCGCGGCGCAGCGCTTCGGCATTAACCTCTCCAAGCCGGGAAACGGCGTCTCCCACCAGGTCCACCTGGAGCGGTTCGGCGTGCCGGGGAAGGTGATGCTCGGCGCCGACTCCCACACCCCGACGGCCGCGGGGATGACGATGCTCGCCATCGGCGCGGGGGGGCTCGACGTGGCGCTCGCCATGGCGGGACACCCGTTCCACCTCCCCTGCCCGAAGATCTGGGGGGTGAAGCTCACCGGCGAGCTCCCGCCGTGGGTGTCGGGGAAGGACGTGATCCTGGAGATGCTCCGCCGGCACACGGTGAAGGGAGGGGTGGGGCGGATAATCGAGTACTACGGTCCGGGTGTCGAAACGCTGTCCGCCACCGACCGCGCCACCATCGGCAACATGGGGGCGGAGCTCGGGGCGACCACCAGCGTCTTCCCCTCCGACCGTCGCACCTGCGAGTTCCTGGAGGCGCAGGGGCGCGGGGACGCCTGGCTGGAGCTCGCCGCCGATCCCGACTGCACCTACGACGAGCATGACGAGATCGACCTCTCCACCCTGGAGCCGCTGATCGCCTGCCCCTCCTCCCCCGACAACGTGGTGCCGGTCGCGCAGGTGGCGGGGACGAAGGTCGACCAGGTGATCGTCGGGAGCTCGGTCAACTCGTCGTTTCGCGACCTGATGACCGTCTGCCGGATTCTCGACGGACGAAAGGTCGCCCCCGGCGTTTCGTTCAACGTCAACCCGGGAAGCCGACAGGTGCTGGAAAACGTGGCGTCCGCGGGGGGCTTCATGATGCTGCTCTTGGCCGGGGCACAGATACATCAGCCGGGATGCCTCGGCTGCATCGGCATGGGGCAGGCGCCCGGAACGGGGCAGGTGTCGCTTCGCACCTTTCCACGAAATTTCCCGGGCCGGAGCGGGACGAAAAACGACC
>DATJLB010000237.1:0-12154 GCA_035490915.1 Geobacteraceae bacterium | reverse complement strand
GGTCACCGTGGCGCCGAGGGTGGCGGTTGCCCCGGTGGCTGTGGCGGTCGGGGCGCTCGTGTTGGTGGAACCGGTCACCGCCGATCCGAGGGTGTAGGTGTCGGGGCCGTTGGCGGTGGCGGTCAGGGTGTAGCTGTCGGTGAGGGTGGTGCCGGCGCCGTTGTACGAGGTGCTCTGCGCGCTTCCCACCTCGACGGTGACGGGGGACGGGACGAGGCTCACGGTGACCGTTACCCCGGCCGTGGCGGTCTTGGTGCCGGAGCCGTCATTATAGGAAAGCTGTGCCTGGTTGATGATCTGGGTGTTGGCCGCCGTGTTCGCCCAGGCGCTGCCGGCGGACGCGGCAAGCAGCATTACGAGGCACAGCAAGCAGAAATACGGTTTCGATTTCATAAAATCATCCCTCCGGGGATGCAACAGTGCGGCAGGCGCGAGACAACCTCACGCCTGCCGATTTGATGATTAGTTGATGGTTGCCTTGAAGTAGAGGACAACCGAACTGCTTGCGGCCAGGGATCCGGCGTTGTACGTGATGCCGGTGCCGGCGGTGTAGCTGTAACCCCCGCTCCCTTCCGTAAGCGCTGTCGGTGCGGCGCTGTAGGTTTGCCCGGCCGTCGTCGACAGCTTGCCCGATCCGTTGGCATAGGAGGTGTAAATGGTCAGCGGGTCGGTGATGACGACGTTGCTGGCGGCACTGGTGCCGTTGTTGGTGACGGTGATGCGGTAGTAGACGGTCTGCCCCGGAGCTTGGCTGGCGGTCTTGCCATAGGTGACGTCATCCGAGGAGACTTCCTTGTTGACAGAAAGATTCGGGACGTGGACGGTCGTTACGGTCGACACCTGCGCAGAGCTGCTTGAAGCACTGTTGGTGACAGTGACCGGAACGGTGATTGTCGGGTCCGTGGTGACCGTGATCGTGCCGGGGGTGACGGTTTCGGTGAAGGTCTTCTGCTCGTAGACTGCATCGCCGATGTTGATGGCGGCGGCAAGCGTACCGGTGATGGTAATGGTCGCAGTGGCACCGCCCGTGTTGGTTACCGACGACACGGAGTATGCATTGGTGCCGATGACGATTGTCGAACCGCCCTGGATGCCGTTAACCGCCGACCCGCTGACGCCGTCGCCCGGGACGGTGATCGTGGATGCCCCGGCCGCGGCAGCAGCGGCGACAGAGGAGGCGCCCAGGTTGAAGCTGTTGGAGGAAGCGGAAGAGGTTGCCGCGACGCCGGAAGCGGGGTTATAGGTAATGGTCCCCTGATTGACGGTGTAGGAGTCGGGGCCGTTGTTGGTGGCAGTGACCGTATAGGTGTACGTAGCGGGCGTGGCGGCGTCGGTGGATTTTGCGCCCGTATTGACCGCCAGGTTCGGGGCGGACTTGACCAGCAAGACGGTTACCGTTGTCGACGACGTGACGGCCGCTTGCGGAGTGTTGTTGAGGTCCTTGTAGTTGACGGTGACGGTGTTGACGATCTTGGCGTTGGCTGCCGTGCCTGCCGCGCTCGCAGTGTGCGGCGTTGCCAGGGCAACGGCTGCCAGCAGGGAGAAGATGCCGAGGGTGATGCGGATCGACCGCGTGAATACGTCGGAGTTGATACGGGATTTCATGTGTTGCCTCCTATGGTAGTGATTCATTGTTAGTGATAGTGATCGACATCTCTGACAGAGGTGTAGTTCATAGCCGCTGGGCCATCGGGCAGATCGGGCCTTCCCGGCAAAAGCCCGGCATTGTCGGCTGCGGACAGCTTGTGTGTGCCTGGTTGTGCATGGTGCTTCCTCCATTGCGTGAGGTATATTTCCCGGAATCAGGAACTCGTTATTTTATGCGGACCTTGAAGCCGACAGTTCCCTTTGCCCCTGCCGGAATGGTGCTGATTGTCCAGCGGACATGGGTGTATTCCTCCGGCGAGGCGGTCCTTTTCTCGATCGAACCGTCCTTGTTCTTGACTTCGTAGGTAAGAAGGGTCGGCTTTTTGAAGGTCTTGCCGCCATCGATGGAGAAGGTGATTTCGGCATGCTCGCCGGTGGCGCTGCCGGGGATATACACCGTCCCCTGCGGGATCGGATCATCGATGATTGCGTCGGTGGCCGCCTCGTCCCCCGAGTTGATGTAATTCACGGTGTAAAAGACCACGTTGCCGGGAATGATTTTTGTGGCGGGGACCCTCTTTTTCACCTTTTCGTCCCCCTTCTTGACCAGGACCTCTTTTTCGGCCGTGATGCTGACTGAAACGAGCGGTTTGGCAACAGCTGCCAAAGGCAGCAGCAGTGCAGCGAGAACTGTGATCAAAGACACAAACTTTTTCATGTAACCTCCGTATCCGTTAATGGGTTGGCTTGGCTGATGTGATAGACGGCACTACGACATTCTTTTTCAAACTCCCTTATCCGCGGTCATATTTCATTCCTGGCGATTACCTCCTTATCTGTAATGGCTGTCACTTGGCTGATAAACGGTACTACTATTCTGTTTCCACCTCCCTTGACTTTGGTCATATTCCCTTTTTACCGATGCCTCCTTATCCGTTATGTCTGTCACGTGACCTATAGCTGGTTGTAAAGTTCGTCTGCTCATGGGACTCGCCAGTTAACCGGTATCACCGAAACAAAAACGCCCATCTATCTATAGCGGAGATGGGCGTTTCCCTCTGCCGGACATGTCGAACATGACCTTGGCCCCTCCGCACCTTTCGGTAACCCGGCTGTCCAAGGGGATCCCGTGGGGATGCGCTTGGACCCGTGGCTTTGCGTCACCGGATTACTCCGGTTTTGCCCTTGTCGGGGTCAGGTGTTAGTTACACCTATAAAAAATAGAAAAGCCCGCCTTCTCATGCGTAAGGCGGGCACAAACGTATGCTGCAGGTAGACACAGTTGTAGTGCTTGAGTTGGAACATATCCCTTATCTCTTCGGCGATTCGGCCATCCGCTTCTGCGGACCCGTAATTCTGCGTCGCCAGGTTGCCCTGGTTTTGCTCTTGTCGGAGACGTTGTAAGGGCCTGGAAAGGCCTGACTATAGTTGGACCGATTCTGACACAGTACGGAAGAAGTTTCAATCGCTAGAACAGGGTATTTTGGGCGGTCAGCGCTTTATCAGCTGCTGCTTCAGCGCCTCGTAGATGGCTTGAGAACGGGAGTTGACGTGGAGCTTTGAGTAGATCTTCTTGATGTGGGTGTGGACGGTGTGGGGGCTGATGAACAGGGTGTCGGCAATCTGGGTGAAGTTGAAGCCCTTGTAGAGCAGATCCAGGATCTCCGTTTCGCGGGAGGAGAGCGGCGAGATCATCCCCTGCAGCTCTTCGGTGATCTGCGGCCCCTGAAACTCACGCAACACCTTCCTGGCAATGGAGGGGGACATGGGCGAACCGCCCGCCTTGATCTCATCAATAGCCGCGATGATCTCCAGCGGCTTGGCGCTCTTCAGGATGTACCCGACCGCGCCCGCCTTCAGCGCGGAAAAGACGGTTTCGTCTTCTTCCGATACCGTGAAAACGAGGATGTCAATGTCCGGGCTGGCGGTTTTGATGGCGCTGACGGCCTGGTCGTACGAGAGGCCTGGGAGGCAGAGGTCGAGGATGACGAGGTCGGCGCAGTTGTGGGCGAGGAATTCAAGGGCCTCTTCCACCGTTTCCACCGCGGCAACAACCTTATGGTCGCTTTGCCCTTCCAGCAGCGCCACCAGCATGAAGCGAACGGTCTTGGTGTCTTCAACGACCATGATCTGCATGCCCAGTCTCCGTGCCGGCCACATGAATTAAAACCGTTTAAATGCGGTAGGTTGCCATCCCCTGAATTGGGGATGGTGCTACTTTGCCATATCTGAGCGTATCACGCAAGAGATTCATGGAGGAAGGAGCGGCTGACTTTCCGTGCTCGGAGCGTTGCCAAGAAAAAACCCCGCCGGAAGGCATCCGGCGGGGTTTCGTGCTGGAGCAGGCGGTGCCTACTCGCAGAGGTCGACTTTGATGTCCCAGTTCTTGACCTTCATGGTGCCGTTCTGGGCGAGGTTGAGGTGCATCTTGAAGGCGCGGTCCCAGAGCTGCGGCTCGTGGCCGACCTTCTTGGCGAGGCACTCCTTGGTGGCGATCTCCAGGTACTCGCTGAGGATCGGCTTGTAGTCCGGATGGGCGCACTTCTCGATGATCCGCTTGGCGCGGTCCTTCGGTGCCATGCCGCGGACGTCGGCCAGCCCCTGCTCGGTGACGACGCAGTCGAGGTCGTGCTCGGTGTGGTCGATGTGGGAGCAGTGCGGCACGACGCAGGAGATGCCGTTCGGGTCGGTCTTGGACGGACGGGAGGACGGCGTGTGCATGATCTTCAGGAAGCCGTTCCGGAGGAAGTCGCCGGAGCCGCCGATCCCGTTGATCATCCGGGTGCCGCCGACCAGGGTCGAGTTGGCGTGGGCGTAGATGTCGATCTCGACCGGGGTGTTCATGGCGATGCAGCCGAGGCGGCGGATCGGCTCGGGGGCGTTGGAGATGGAGAGCGGACGCAAAGTGATCTTGTCGAAGTACCGGTCCCAGCAGTCGAAGAAACGGGGGAAGCCCGGGGTCTCGGAGAGCGACAGGGAGCAGGAGGAGGCGAAGTCGAGCTTGCCGGAGTCGAACAGGTCGAGCATCGTGTCCTGAAGCACCTCGGTGTAGACCGAGAGGTTACGGAACGGGCCCTTGGCCAGGCCGCCGATGACCGCGTTGGCGATGGAGCCGACGCCGGACTGGAGCGGCAGGAGGTTCTTCGGCAGGCGCCCCGCCTTTACCTCGGTCTGGAAGAAATCGATGATGTGGCCGGCGATCGCCTCGGAGGTGTCGTCCTGCTCGGCGAAGGCGCGCCCCTTGTCGCGGAGCTTCGAATCGACGACGGCGATGATCTTGTCCGGGTCGCACGGGATGTAGGTCGTGCCGATCCGGTCGTTCGCCTTGTTGATCAGGAACGGCGCGCGGTGCGGCGGGTTCTGGGCGGAGACGCAGTCGTGGATCCCCTCGAATGAGGGCTGGCCGGTGTTCACCTCGAGGATGATCTTGTCGGCGATCATCAGGATCTCGGGGATGACCCCGACGGAGGTGGTGGGGACGAGGCCGCAGTCTTCGGTGACGGCGGAGACTTCGATGATGGCGATGTCGATCTTGCCGCTCTCGGAATCCTTGGTGTAGAAGCCGTAGCCGAGGTCCTGGGCGAAGAGGGAGAGGTGCTTGTCACCCATCCGGATGCGCCCTTCGTTGATGCCGGCGGCGATGTCCTTGCCGGTCTGGTACGGCCAGCGGCGGTCGATCATATCGTTCTGGGCCCAGCGGTTTTCGGTCTCGGCACCGACCGAGGCGCCGATGAAGAGGTTGAACCTGAGCTTGCCCTGCAGGCTGTTCTGCTCCACGTGCTCGGCCAGGGCAATGGGGACCACCTTCGGGTAGCCGGCGGGGGTGAACCCGGACCAGCCGAGGTTCATCCCGTTCTTGAAGAACTGGACGGTTTCCTCGGCCTTCATGACTTTGCTCAAGAGTGACTTGCGACGAACGCGATCTTCCAGTTTTCCGTAGGGCATCTCTTACCTCCGTTTAGTGTGATATATACAGTCAAGATCAGGGCGATCCTTACTCCGACCGTCATCCCCGCCCGCATGAACGATCCCGCGAACGCGTATACTGTATACAAAATGAGTAGAACCGGATTTTACTTTACCGTATTCCTTTAGTCAAGCCAAAATTTGGTTCGTTTAAGGTGGCACGGGGTTTCCGTGCGATGACCTTTCGCTGGGGCGGAAGGGAAGAGAAGCGGGGAGGCATGGGCGATTATAAACCACGAATCAGAGCGGTTTTCTGTCCAGGCTCCGGTACTGGATCGCTTCGGCGATATGCTGCTCGCGGATGCTTTCGGCTCCTTCCAAATCGGCAATGGTGCGGGCCACCTTGAGGATGCGGGTGTAGGCGCGGGCGGAGAAGCCGAGCTTCTCCCCTTGAGGAGGCACTACGAGATAAGGGCAATTTCATCAGCCACGGCCCTTACATCTTGAATAGACGTATCTTTCCGGGTCGATGATCCCCGCCGTCTTCCAGATCTTTTCACCGTACTCCCTGATGGCCCGGTCCGAGGAGAATTTCCCCATCCCGGCCAGGTTAAGAATTGACATCTCCGCCCACTTTTTCCTGTCCCGGTATGCCGCGCTCACCCGGTCCTGACAGTCGATGTAGGACTGGTAATCAGCTAGAACCAGGTACTCGTCCCGATTGAGAAGGCTGTCCACCATGGGGCGGAACAGGTTCCGGTCGCCGTTGGAATAGACTCCCTCGGCGATCTGGTCTATGGTCTCCCGGAGATGCAGGTTCCCTTCGTACCAGCTTCGTGGCTCATAGCCCCGGGACTTGAGGTCAGCAGCCTCCGCGGCATTCAGACCGAAATGGAAGAAATTCTCCTCGCCGACTTCCTCTCGTATCTCAATGTTGGCTCCATCTAGCGTGCCGATGGTAAGGGCGCCGTTGAGAGCCAGTTTCATGTTGCCGGTACCCGACGCCTCTTTTCCAGCTACCGATATCTGCTCGGAAAGGTCGGCTGCAGGACAGATCAGCTGACTGTTGGTAACGTTGAAATCCGGGAAGAACACGACCTTGAGACGTCCCGCCACCTCGGGGTCTGCATTGATAACCTCAGCTACGGAAGTAATAAGCTTGATTACGAGTTTCGCCATGTAATAGCCGGGCGCGGCCTTGCCGGCGAATATGAATGTCCGTGGCGTGATGTCGGCCCCTGGGTCCCGTTTGATCCGGTTGTAGAGGGTGATGATGTGCAGCACGTTGAGGTGCTGACGCTTGTACTCATGGATTCGCTTCACCTGCACGTCGAAGAGAGTCGTGGGATCAACCTCGATGCCGGTCCGTTCCCGGATGACCTTTGCCAGGGCTTCTTTGTTCGCCTGTTTAACCTTCAGCCATTTCTGCTGAAATGTCGTATCCCTTGCCGCAGATTGGAGATATCCAAGTGCCGTCTCGAGATTGCTGAGCCACCCGTCGCCCAGCTTGGAGGAGACCAGCTTCGTGAGCTCCGGGTTGCTTAGCGCAAGCCATCGGCGGGGGGTAACGCCGTTGGTGATGTTGTGGAATTTCTCGGGGAAAAGTTCGTGAAAGTCATGCAGCACGGTCTTTTTCAGAAGTTCGGTGTGCAGGGCGGCCACTCCGTTGATGGCATGGGAACCGACACAGGCGAGGTTCGCCATCCGTACGTATTTCTCGCCGGTCTCGTCGATCAACGACAGGCGCGCGATTCGTTGGTCGTCTTCCGGGAAGCGGATGCGCGCCTCGTCAAGAAACCGCCGGTTTATCTCGTAGATGATCTCGACGATGCGAGGAAGGACACTGGAGAAAAGCGGCAGGGGCCACTTTTCCAGCGCTTCCGACAGGAGCGTATGGTTCGTGTAGGCAAATGATTCCCGCGTTATGCGCCACGCCTCGTCCCATTCCACATGATGTTCATCCACGAGCAGCCGCATGAGCTCGGCAATCCCGACCGAAGGGTGGGTATCATTGATCTGGATGGCGAAGCTCTCGGAAAAGCTTTCGACGCTCTTGCCCAATAAGAGATGGAACTTGATCATGTCCTGCAGCGAGCAGGAGACGAAAAAGTATTGCTGGCAGAGGCGAAGGAGTTTCCCGATTTCCGGCTCATCATTGGGGTAAAGCACCTTGCTGAGGGTTTCGGAGAGGATCTTGTCATCGACGGCCTTGTAGTATTCGCCCGCATTGAAGGCCTGAAAATCGAACGCCGCCACGGCTTCCGACTTCCAGAGACGCAGCACGGCTACTCCTCCGGTACGATAGCCGGCAACGGGAGTATCATAGGCGACCCCTTTGATTACCTTTTCCGGAAGCCATCGGACCGACAACCGCCCCTCGGGATCAAGCGCAAACTCCGTATGACCTCCGAATTTGACTTCGTAAGTGATATCAGACCGGCGCACCTCCCATGGATTGCCGTTCTTGAGCCAGTTGTCGGCTTTTTCGACCTGCCAGCCATTTCGGATCTCCTGCTCGAAGATTCCGAATTCGTAGCGGATGCCGTAACCTACGGCAGGGACCCGGAGTGTC
The DNA here is from genome assembly GCA_035490915.1 of Geobacteraceae bacterium. Taxonomy (GTDB): domain Bacteria; phylum Desulfobacterota; class Desulfuromonadia; order Geobacterales; family Geobacteraceae; genus JAMPXD01. Next base: position 4,089 of record DATJLB010000237.1, on the reverse strand, counting down.
GCCAGAGATTCCAGAAAACAGGCGGCAAGACGGCCGAGGCCTCCGTTTCCGAGCCCAGGCTCCACCTCCTGAAGGAGAATATCCTCCAGTTCCTGCCCAAGGGCGGATAATGCCGTACGGACCGGGCCTGTTAAGCCGAGGTTTACGAGGTTATTACCCAAATGCGGACCCATGAGGAATTCCGAGGACAGATAACTGACAATTTTGAGTTTTGAAGACACGAAGATATCGAACGTTGTCAACCAGTTATGAAGCATCCGGTCGCGAACAGCATGGGCTGTTGCCATATACCAATCGTTACGGGTGGCAAATAATGCCGGTTTTGCCTCAGTTTGGTTGAGGTGTCTGAGAATGGCCTTTTGAATCTCAGATGGGCTTTGACCGTGATGTTCGGTGTCTGTCTTTACTTGTGTCATAACTTTGGCTCCTTCAAAAATAGGAAAGTACCATCAACACTTTATCTGATCTGCCGATCTTAGTCGGTTAGTGTTCATACGTACAGGGTAGCATTTTCTTTTCCATTGACTTAGCATTCCTTCCGTGCATAAGTCACCTCCGGGTCAGGGGCCTTCTCAGAAGGCCTCGGGGATGAACTTGAACGGATAGTCGGGCGACTTGTACTTGGCCAATTTATGCCTGCTCGGCAGCTTCACCTTTTCGCGCGGCGCCTCCTTGTACGGAACCTTCCCCAGCAGGTGAGTGATGATATTCAGGCGGGCGCGCTTCTTGTCGTCGGATTTGGCCACGTACCACGGCGCCCAAGGCGTGTCGGTCGCCGCGAACATCTCGTCACGCGCCCTGGTGTAGTCGTCCCAGCGGCTGTAAGACTTGAGGTCCATCGGTGAGAGCTTCCATATCTTCCGGCCGTCGTCGATGCGTCCTTCGAGGCGGCGAGCCTGCTCCTCCGGACTGACTTCGAGCCAGTATTTGAGCAGAATGACGCCCTCCTCTGCCACCAGCTTCTCGAAGAGGGGGACCACCTCCAGGAAACGCTTCACCTCCGCTTCGGAACAAAACCCCATCACCCGTTCCACCCCGGCCCGGTTGTACCAGCTCCGGTCGAAGATGACCACCTCGCCCGCTGCCGGGAGATACGGGATGTAGCGCTGGGCGTAAATCTGTGTCTTTTCCCGCTCCGTTGGTGCGGGGAGTGCCACCACGCGGAATGTGCGCGTGCTCACCCTCTCGGTGATCGCCTTGATCGTCCCCCCTTTGCCGGCGCCGTCGCGCCCTTCAAAGACGATGCAGACCTTTAGCCCCTTGTACTTGACCCATTCCTGGAGCTTGACCAGCTCTACGTGGAGCTTGGCAAGTTCCTTCTCATACTCCTTGTTCTTCAGTTTCCCGGAGGATTGCTCCTGGACAGCTTCATCACTTTTCTTTTCCCGATTCTTCTTAGCCATTTGACCGCTCCTTTCCGAAAAACCGATCAGTGAATATCGACCGGTCTTACCGGGTATTATTTCTCCCTGCTTGTCGTTGAAACCACTCGACCGCCTGATCAAGAGTAAAGAACGTTCGTTCACGTCCCAACCGCTCCCACAGCGACGATCTCTGGATTACCTCCAAAACCCGGGGATTCATCGCCACCAGTTCGATCATAGTCCCGGCCTCGCGGACCGCTTCTTCCCCTTCGGTCAGCATCATGAGTGCCGTGTATTCTATGTCGGGCACAGCGCTCAGGTCCAAGACCAGGACCCGGGGAGTGAACTGGGCAATGAGTTCCCGGATCTTCTGCCCCAGACGCGGAGCATTGGCAAAGAAGATCGCTCCTTCGGGGCGAAGCAGCAAAAGGCCGGGATAGGTTTCGTCCTCCGGGTGCTCTGGAGACAGGGGACGAAATACGTTGGTCCCCGGCTTGCGCCCAAGCACATGGATGGGATGGGTATTGGCGCGAACAATGAGCGACACCATCGACACCAGCACCGCCACCAGGAGCCCCTTCAGGGTCCCCAGCACCATCACCCCGAAAGCGGCGATGAGGGCCCAATGAAACTCCATGGTCCTTATAGTGTGGACGGCTCGGAACTCGGCCGGGCTGACCAGCCCGACGCTGGCAATGATCACGACGATGGCGAGGGTGGCATTGGGCATCAGCCCGAAGAGGGGGGCCAGGAAGAGAAGCGCAGCCATGATGACCGCGGCGGTCACTAGTCCGGACATCTGGCTGCGGGCACCCGCCCCCTTATTCACCGCTGTCTGCGACGTTCCCCCTCCGCCGGGCATCCCGTGGAAGAAGCTCCCGACGAGGTTCGCCAGGCCGGTCGCCACCAGTTCGTGATTCCCCTCGGGGGGGAGATCCCCTTTCTGAATGAAGGCACGCCCCGCGGCCGCCGTCTCGATGAAACTCATCAGGGCGATGCCAAGGGCAGCCGGCCAGAGCCGCTCCATCAGGGAAAGGTCTGGGAGGGCAAAGGTCGGCAGTCCGGCCCGGACGGTCCCAACCAGCGAAATCCCCAACCGGTCGAGCCCGACAAACCCCGACAGGGCAATGCCGGCCGCCACGGTTATCAATGGGGCCGGGAGCCGCGGCGCGAACTGTTTGAGGACGAGCATGAGTGCCAGCATCGTCAGGGCGAGCATCAAGGTGGGAAGGGAGGTTTCGTGCAGGCGACCGAGTATCGAGACGATATCCTGGAAGAAACCGGCCTTGGTGATATGCACGTCCAGGAGCTTGGGAACCTGGTCCAGCACGATGACCAGGCCGATTCCCGCCTTGAAGCCGATAAGCACCGGGGCGGAGATCAGGTTGGCCACGGCGCCGAGGCGAAGGAGACCCCCCATCAGCAGGAAAGCCCCCACCAGGAGCGACAGGGTCGCGGACGCCGACAACAGCCTGGCTGCGTCGCCGCCGGGGGCGGCCGCGGCGAGAGCGCTTGACGCCAGGATGGCAATGGTGGAACTGGTCGTTACGCTGAGAAGTCGAGAGGTCCCGAAAACGGCATACACCACCAGCATCACCAGCGAGGTATAAAGCCCCACCACCAGCGGCAGGCCTGCGATGGCGGCATACGCCATCGCCTTCGGGATGATCACCGCCGCCGTCGTGAGGCCGGCGACCAGGTCGAATCGAAGCCATTCCTTCCGGTAGGAAGGGAGCCAATCCATTATGGGAAATATTTTACCGAGCCTGTTCACTGACATTGCGCTCTGCCTCACGATTTCAGATTCGAGCTGCGAGGAAACGGTATAAAATCAAAGCGATCATATGCGACGACCTGATTGATGCCGCCAGCCTTACCTGAGGATTCTTAATTCCCGCTCCTGGCTGAAGAGGTATCGAACCATGTAGTATTCGAACGGATAGTCGCTATCGAAATAGCGAAAGCTTTCCCTGTAGCGCAGATCCACCGTTTCCAGAGCGGTGATCCCTGCCTCGATCTCGGTGCGGGCCCCGGTGCCGCCGAACGGATCAATGGCGTTCGCGATCGCCCAGCGGACACCGGCGTCGACCGCAAATCCGCCTGTGCTCCGGGCCGTGTTCGGGCCAAGAATGGGGAGAACCAGGTACGGCCCCGTACCGACCCCCCAGGTTTCAAGGGTCCGGTCGAAGTCCTCGTGCTCCCGCCTCATCCCGAAGCCGGTTGCCGGGTCGAAGAGGCCGCCAATCCCGATGGTCGAGTTGGTCACAAAACGCCCGAGGGTCACAAGGGACTTCTTTCCCTTTGCCTGCAGGATCGAGTTGTAGAAGGTCCGAACCTCGCGGAGGTTGGCGAAAAAGTTGCTGACGCCGGTCCGGGCAACGCGCGGGACAACCGTTTCGTACCCGGCGACGACCGGCAGGAGTACGAAACGGTCCACCTCGTAGTTGAACTTGTACATGTTCCTGTTGAGGCCTTCCCACGGATCGCGTGTGCGCGACACATTCTCGTCGTCGCTGAATTCGCTTACCGTGTGCATTGGCGGCACCTCGCCGGGCAGGACCGCTCGCCTCGCGGCGCAGCCCGAGAGGACCAGGACCAGAAGAGTGATGTTGATCAACTTGATCGCATTGCCATACATGTCCGTACCTCCCGCCTTGCCTACCACGTTGACGCGCGCAGCCAATCGATCAGAAAGGCCATATTGTCACGGTATTCGAGATTGCCG
>DATJLB010000236.1:0-9448 GCA_035490915.1 Geobacteraceae bacterium | reverse complement strand
GCGAAAGAGGATGAGCGACAGGACCGCCCCGACCCCGGCCGAGGGGAGCGTGGAGAGGATGGTGACCGGGTGGATGTAGCTCTCGTACAGGACGCCGAGGACGATGTAGACCGTGATGAGCGCCGCCAGGATCAGGAGCGGTTCGTTGGTGAGCGACGCCTTGAAGGCCTGGGCCGTCCCCTGGAAGCTCCCCCGGACGCTGGCGGGAAGCCCCAGCTTCTGCGCCGCATCCTCCACCACCTCGACCGCTTTTCCTAACGCCACACCGGGAGCGAGGTTGAACGACGCCGTCACCGCCGGGAACTGCCCCTGGCGGTTGATGACAAGCGGTCCGGTGGTTTCCGTAGCGCGCGTGATGGTGCCGAGCGGCACCGGCCCTCCGTTCGTGCCGTGGAGGTAGATTGAGCCGAGCCCTTCGGGCCCCCGGGCAAAGCCGGGCTTGGCGGCGAGGACGACCCGGTACTGGTTGAGCTCGGTGAAGATGGTCGAGACCTGGCGCTGGCCGAAGGCGTCGTAGAGGGTGTCGTCGATAGCCTGCGGCGTGATCCCGAACCGCGCAGCGGTAGCCCGGTCGATGTCGAGCATGATCCGCAGGCCCCGGTCCTGCTGGTCGCTGCTCACGTCGCGCAGCTCGGGGCGGGCCGCCAGGGCGCTCACCAGTTTCGGCGCCCAGCCGTTCAGCTCGGTGAAATCGGGGTCTTCCAGGGTATACAGGAACTGGGTGCGGGTCACGCGGGCATCGACGGTCAGGTCCTGCACCGGTTGCATGAAAAGACTGATTCCCTGCACCTTCGCCAGTTCCGGCTGGAGACGCCGGATCACTTCGCCCGCCCTCACCCCGCGCTCGTCGAGGGGCTTCAGGTTGATGAGGATGCGCCCGCTGTTCAGGGTCGTGTTGGTCCCGTCCACGCCGATGAAAGTGGAGAGGCTTTCCACCGCCGGGTCCCTGAGGATCACCGCGGCGAGCGCCTGCTGCCGCTCCGCCATGGCCGGGAAGGAGATCGACTGGGGCGCCTCCGAAATCCCCTGGATGGCGCCGGTGTCTTGGACCGGGAAGAACCCCTTCGGGACCGCGATGTACAGGAGGACCGTGGCCACCAGGGTGCTCACCGCCACGAGGAGGGTTGCACGCTGGTGGCGGAGCACCCACTTGAGCGACTTGCCGTAGAGGGCGATGGTCCGGTCGAAGAAAACGCCGGAGGCGTGGTAGAAACGCCCCTGTTTCTCCTCGGGGACATGCTTGAGGATCCGGGCGCACATCATCGGCGTGAGCGTGAGCGACACGACCGCCGAGATCAGGATGGTGACGCCGAGGGTGACGGCGAACTCCCGGAAGAGGCGCCCCACCACGTCTCCCATGAAGAGGAGCGGGATGAGGACGGCGATGAGGGAGATGGTGAGCGACAGGATGGTGAACCCGATCTGCTGCGCCCCCTTGAGGGCAGCCTGGAGCGGCGGCTCCCCCTCCTCCACGTAGCGGGCGATGTTCTCGATCATGACGATGGCGTCGTCCACCACGAAGCCGGTTGAAATGGTGAGGGCCATGAGCGAGAGGTTGTTCAGGGAAAACCCCATCAGGTACATGACGCCGAAGGACCCGACGAGCGACAACGGCACCGCCACGCTCGGGATGGTGGTCGCCGGGAGGTTCCGCAGGAAGAGGAAGATGACGAGCACCACCAGGCCGACCGCCAGCATCAGCTCGAACTGGACGTCCCGCACCGAATCGCGGATGGTGACGGTCCGGTCGGTGAGCACGGTGACCTTGACGGCGGCGGGAAGCGAGCTCTGCAGCTGCGGCAGGAGCTTCTTAACCCGGTTCACGACCTCGATCACGTTCGCCCCCGGCTGCCGCTGGATGTTGACGATCACCGCGGGGGTGGTGTTCATCCAGGCCGCCTGGTTGACGTTCTCGGTGTCGTCGATCGCCTCGGCCACGTCGGAGAGGCGGATCGGAGCACCGTTCTTGTAGGCGATGACGAGCGACCGGTAGTCACCGCTCGTGAAGAGCTGGTCGTTCGCGCCGATCACGTAGGACTGGCGCGGCCCGTCGAATCCACCCTTCGCCTGGTTGACGTTGGCGGCATTCAGGGCGGTGCGGAGGTCTTCGAGGGTGAGTCCGTAGGAGGCGAGCGCCGCGGGGTTGGCGTGGATCCGCACCGCCGGCCGCTGTCCGCCGCTGATGCTGACGAGCCCCACCCCGTTCAGCTGGGATATCTTCTGGGCGAAACGGGTGTCCGCCAGGTCTTCGATCCGCGGAAGGGGAAGCGTGTCGGAGGTGAGCGCAAGGGTAAGGATCGGTGCGTCGGCGGGGTTCACCTTGCTGTAGACCGGCGGCGTCGGAAGGTCCCGCGGCAGGAAGGTGAAGCTCGCGTTGATGGCGGCCTGGACCTCCTGCTCGGCCACGTCGAGGGGAAGCTCGAGATTGAACTGGAGCGTGATGACGGAGCTGCCGCTGGAGCTTGCCGAGGTCATCTGGGTGAGCCCCGGCATCTGGCCGAACTGCCGCTCCAGGGGAGCCGTCACGGAGGAGGCCATGACGTCAGGGCTCGCCCCCGGGAAGAAGGTGCGGACCTGGATGGTGGGGTAATCCACCTGGGGAAGGGCCGAAACCGGCAGCTGCTTGTACGCCACGGCGCCGGCGAGCAGGATGGCAATCATCAGGAGCGTGGTCGCCACCGGCCGCATGATGAAGAGGCGGGAGATGTTCATGATGTGACACCCGATTCGGTTAGTACGTGTTGTTCTTTCCCGCCTGGCTCCGTCCCGGTCCGCCGGGTCCCTTCACCTCCACCTTGCTCCCCTCCCGGAGCCGTTCGGCGCCGTCCACCACGACGAGTTCGCCGGCTTCCAGCCCCGTCGAAAGGGAGGTTTCTCCCCCCTCGGTGACGCCGACCGTAACCGGCCGCACGGTGGCGCTCTGGTCGGCCTTCACCACGTAGACGAAGGCTCCCTGGGGGCCGCGCTGGATGGCTGACGCCGGCACCACGACCGCCTCGCGCTTCACCTCGGCAAGGAGGCGGGCATTGACGAACTGGTTGGGAAAGAGCTCGTTGTGCGCATTGGGGAAGACCGCCTTGAACCGGACCGTGCCGGTGTTCGGATCGATCTGGTTGTCGACCGTCAGGAGGACCCCCGTGGCAAGTTTCTGTTTCTGCTCCCGGTCGTAGGTCTCCACCGTCAGGTGCCCGCTCCCCTTCATTTTCCCGAGCACCTGCGGGAGACTGTCCTCCGGGAGGGGGAATATGACGGCTATCGGCTCGAGCTGGGTGATCACCACCAGGCCGTTGGTATCGCTCGCATGGATGATGTTCCCCGGGTCCACCTGGCGGAGCCCCACCCTTCCGGTGAGCGGGGAGGTGATGCGGCAGTAAGTCAGCTGCAGCTTGGCGCTGTCGATTTGCCCCTGATCCACCTTGATCGCCCCTTCCAGCTGGCGCACCAGCGCCTCCTGGGTGTCCCGCTGCTGGCGCGCGATGGAATCCTGCTGAGCAAGCGTCTGGAATCTCTCCAGGTCGAGCCGGGCATTCTTCAGCTGTGCCTGATCGCGGGCCATCTGTCCTTCGGCCTGGGTGAGCTGCACCTGAAAAGGACGCGGGTCGATTTCCGCCAGGAGCTGGCCGCTTTTGACGATCTCCCCTTCCCGGAACAGGACCCGCATCAGCTGTCCGTCGACGCGGCTCTTGACGGTCACGGTGTTGAGCGGTGTTACCGTCCCGAGCCCGGTGAGGTAGACGCCGACGTCCCCTTTCTTCGCGGGTGCCGCCACGACCGGCACGCTCCTCGCGGCAACGGCGCCCTCTTTCTTGGCGGGAGACGGCTGTTTTGCCATCGTCAGATAGTAAACTGCGCCTGCAGCAACAAGTACTCCCGCGAGCAGCCATGGCCACAATCGCCTGCGCCGTGGTGCTCCGGGAGGTACCTCCTGCCCCGGTTCATCCCCATGTGTCATCATATGCCCCGTCCAAAAAATATCGTCCTATTCGTGAAGACCCCTCTTGGACATCCTCTCCTTCCGTTCGGCTATCATCTTCGCGTATTCCTTCTGCTGCTCCGGCGTAAGAATCGTCCTGACCCGTGCCTGGGCTTTCTCGATGGCCGCCTCGGTCTGCGGACGGAGTTGCTCGCGTATCGCCATGATCTCTTTCCGGGTCTCGTGGATGATCGCCCTGACCTGCTCCAGCTGCCGGCCGTCCAGGTGAAGCCTCCGGTCGAGGCGACTGACGATGGCTTCCTCCCGGGTCGGCACCCTGCCGCTGATGATCGATTCGATGCGGTATTTGTAGTAAAGATGTGTGGCGAGGGTCCCGCACAGGATGCCGAGGATGAAGACCATGACGATCCCCATTGCCGGCCTGATACTTTTCATGTCAACCTCCGACCAGCAGGTTTGTCACCAGATATCATCGTAACCGCTGGGAGCAAGCAGGGTAAAAAGATCGCCGGACCGCGCCGGGTCGCTGGCGACGCTGACAACGCCGACAATGATGGCCATCAGCGTGAACATCGGGACCAGGCGCCATGTCCAGAATGACCACAATGCCTGATTGTTCCGGCGTTCCTCGATGGCGGCGAGAAGCCTCGTTTCGAATCCCTTTTCGACCGCCGCCGTGTCCGGCTTCAACGCACGCACCGCTTGGAATAGCCTGCCCAATTGCTCGTCGCGTTCATCGTGCATACTGTTTCTCCAGGAGACTCTTCAGTTTCTGCCGGGCCCTGAACGCCCGCACCTTGACATTTGCCTCGCTCCAGCCGGTCAATGCTGCTACTTCCCGGACCGATTTTTCTTCCAGCTCCAGCAAGGTGATCACCAGCCGCTCTTCGGTCCGCAACCGGGAGAGCCCCTTTTCCAGCAGGTCCCTGGCCTCTTCCGCCGCCTGCCGCGAGCTGCTCGCACCGTCCGCAATCTGATGGTGAACGGCATCCAGGGAGAGATGGTACTTTTCCCTTTTCCTGCGGCGCAACGCATCATGGCAGGTCCTGACCGTTATGCGCGCCAGCCAGTGCTCGAACGGCGCCTCATGGCGAAATGTCCCCAGGTTCTCGAAAACCTTGATGAAGACATTCTGGCAGATGTCGTCCAGCTCATCCGCATCACGGGCAAAACGCGCCGCAAGGCCAAAAATTTTTTGTTTGTATCTGCGGACCAGCCAGACGAACGCACTGTCATTGCCGGCAAGGATCTCCTCGATGAGGCGTTCGTCCGACGGTTCTTCGGTTAAAACGTTCATTGCCTCTTACTATAACCCATTTCTCCACGGATTAAAACATCACGCGGCAGGCGCTGGCCGCCGGCTTCCTCTTTTCGACGGGAGGGCTGGGCATTCCGGAACAGTCCGGCTTCATTGACATTATGACGGAGGAAACACGCGAAAGGTTACAGAATGTAAAGCGCCTCGCCCACCGGTGCCGCTTTCAGCCAGTATCGCGCTACACTACACCGTATTCGTCGGCAGGTAAAGCGTGTTATTCCTCCGTCAAGACCCGCCGTTACGATGCCCCCACTTTTTCCCGAACCCGCTACTTCTTGTGTTATAGTTAATGCATGATGCAGGCTTTCCCAACGCGGAGGATCCCAATGAAAAGCAATTTTTCCTTCCAGGCACCTTTTTCCCTTCCGTCTCTCGGCACTTTTGGGGTGCGGCTCTCACTTCTCCTTTTCCTGCTGTTCGTGACGGCTGCTCCGGCCGCCGCCTTCACAGTTCCAGAAAAGTTGGTCTACGACCTGACCTGGACCGGCATCAAGGCGGGTACCGCCACGCAGGAAACCATCGACGAAGGCGAAATGATCCGCATCGTTTCGATAGCCCGTTCCGCTGACTGGATTTCGGTATTCTTCCCGGTCGAGGACAGGGTCGAAAGCCTCCTGACCAAGGCGCCCCCCCCGCAGATTGGCCTGCCGAAGGATTTCCAGATGAAGATCCAGGAGGGAAAACACCGCCGGGACAAGGAAGTCATTTTCGACCATGCCAAGGGGAAAGCTCAGTACTTCGACCACCTGAACAAAGAGAAGGCGGAGCTGAACATCGAAAAGAACACCTACGACACCTATTCGAGCTTCTATTACGTCCGGACGCTCCCCCTGGAGGTCGGCAAGTCGGTCTACGTCTCCATCCTGGACAACAAACAGCTCTGGAACGTTGAGGTTCAGGTGCTGAAGAAGGAAAAACTCGATACGATCCTGGGAGAAGTCAATACCATCAAGATCAAACCGCTGATAAAGTCGGAGGGGATCTTCCAGAAGAAGGGAGAAATCTACATCTGGCTGACCGACGATGCCCGGCGCATCCCGGTAAAGATGCAGACGAAGGTGACCATCGGCAGCGTCACCGCCACCCTGGTGGGGGGGAAATTCTAGCACCAGGGGAAACTGGCATGGAAAAACTCGCGCGCTTTTACACCTGCCTCGGCATAGCGCCCGGCTCGTCGCTGGAGCGGATCAGGCAGGCATACGCAGATGCAGAAAAGGAATTACATGCGGATCGGTTTTCGGATGACACCCTCGTGCGGCGCAAGGCCCAGGAACAGCTGAGTGCCATTAATGAAGCATACCTGTCACTCGTCGATGCCTATCAGGAGGTGCAGGCTTCTCTCGCTGAATCGAGGAATCAGCAGCTTCCCGCCCCTGTCGATGAAACAGCTCCCGTGGGCGAGGCGACCCCGCGGTCCTGCTTCACGGAAGGGGAGGCTGCCGGATCCGGCGGTCACTGTGCTCGGACTTCCGAGCATGCCGACGATCTGGGGAGTGCGGCACCCGACACCTCCGACCCGGCCGGCCCCCTCAAGAGAGAGATGGTCCGTCTCTTTGCCCTCCTTACAGCAGTTTTCGCCCTCCTTTTGATCATTCGGTTCACGTCGTGCGGGACCACCCATCTGCAGACGGCACCTCTGGCACCTGCGCCCCTCCTGCAGCCTGACCCGGAAAACATCAGGCGTGATGCCGAACAGGGCAACGCCAAGGCACAAACGCTCATGGGGTATCTCTCCTTGGAAGGCAAAGGGGTGCGCAAAGACCTGGGCATAGCTGCAAAATGGTTCGAAAAGGGTGCAGCGCAAGGAAATGCCGAGGCCCAGGATTGGTTAGGCTATCTGTATGAAACGGGCCAGGGAGTGGCGCAAAATTACGGGGAGGCAGCCAGGTGGTACCACCTGGCTGCCGAACAGGGAAACGCGGATGCGCAGAAAAATCTCGGGCTTATGTACGGCAGCGGGAGGGGGGTGCCCCAACGCGACCAGGAAGCAGAGAGGTGGCTGGGGAGGGCCGCTGAGCAGGGAAACGAGGAAGCACGGAAGGTTCTGCAGAGTGGTCAGGGGCGGTAGAATCAGCGCCCCTTTTTCAGGTCGACCAGGATCAATTTGGCGACCGCCTTCAGGGTTTCGAACACCCCTTCCCCGGTAGGGGCACACGCCTCGAAGTCGGGGACATTGGTCGGATTCAGTTCTTGCCGCAGTTCTTCAACGGAAAGGACATAGGGGAGATCGCGCTTGTTGTACTGCACGACGAACGGGAGCTTGTCCAGATCGTACCCCTGCTCCTGGAGGTTTATGCGGAGGTTCTCGAGCGACTCGATGTTGGCATCCATCCGCTCTTCCTGGGAGTCGGCAACGAACACCACGCCATCCACCCCTTTCAGGATCAGCTTCCGGGAAGCATCGTAAAAGACCTGACCCGGCACGGTGTAGAGATGGAAACGGGTCTTGAATCCCCGAATCTCGCCAAGGGCAAGCGGCAGGAAATCGAAGAAGAGGGTCCGCTCGGTTTCCGTCGCCAGGCTGATCATCTTCCCCTTCGCCTCGGGTGCGGTTTTCTGGTACACGAACTGCAGGTTGGTCGTCTTGCCGCACAGACCGGGCCCGTAGTACACGATTTTACAGTTTATCTCGCGCGATGCATAGTTTATGAAGGACATCGGGTGTTCCCTCGTACGTATCAGCTGAACAGGTTGTCGATATCGTCGTCTGTTATCTCGGCAAAGGGGGATTCGACGTCTCCTCCCCCCTTTTCCTTCTCCTCGGCCTTGTGCAAAAGCCTCTCAAAGATGCCGGTCAGCTCCTCGGAAGCCTTCTTGACCCGCAGTCGCACCAGCCCCAATGACGAGCGACTGTCGAAGAGTACTACCAGGATCACCCTCCCCCCGACGATGGAGATGTGGAGGTTGTCCTTTTCCCCTTCGTGGAAGAGGATCGAAAATTCCTTTTCGCCGATCAGCTTTGCCATACCGCCGGTAGCGGCAATGTTCCCCGCGGTGAGGGACGCGAGCGAGGTGGTGTCGAACCGCTCGACTTCACCGACGCCGGAAATCAGCTGTCCGTTCTTGTCCACCAGGAAGATGACCTTGGCGTTCGCTTCCCTCAGGAGCTTTTCGATCACGACGTTTATCTCTTTGAATTCCTCATCATACATGACCATCTGAGGATTCGCCATGGGGCACCCCTTGTGCTGCGTGACTAGGTAATGGGCAGCGGCTTGTTTATAGCAAAAATGTAGCGACTATTCAACCATTTTAAAGGTACCGTGTCCGCACAACGAAAAAACTCCGGCAGAAACCTGTCGGAGTTTTTTCGTACAAAGGGAGATGTCCGCCTACTTTTTGTCGATGGGGCAGACGGAGAAGCTCATGGCTGCCATCTTCTCGTAGAGGTCGAAGCGGCGGGCGGTCCAGTCGGCCGCCTGCTGCATGAGGGCCGCAGCCTCCTTCGGGTTGTTCTTCTTGAGCACCCGGTACCGGTTTTCGCTCATGGCGTATTCCTCGAACGGGATGCTCGGCTTTTTGCTGTCGAGCTGGAGCGGGTTCTGGCCTGAGCATGCCAGGTCGGGGTTGTAGCGGAAGAGGGTCCAGTAGCCGGAATTCACCGCCTTCTTCTGCTCATCCACGGCGGTCGTCATGTCGATGCCGTGGGCGATGCAGTGGGCATACGCGATGATGAGCGACGGGCCGTCGAAGGCCTCCGCCTCGAGGAACGCCTTGATGCACTGGGACGGATTGGAAAGTGCGACCCGCGCAACGTAGACGGTGCCGTACGCCATGGCATTCATGCCGAGGTCCTTCTTCGGCATCGGCTTGCCGCCGGCGGCAAACTGCGCCACCGCGCCGAGCGGGGTGGATTTGGAAGCCTGTCCCCCCGTGTTGGAGTAAACTTCGGTGTCGAGCACCAGGAGGTTCACGTTCTTGCCGGAGGCGATGACGTGGTCGAGGCCGCCGTAGCCGATGTCGTATGCCCAGCCGTCACCGCCGACGCACCAGACAGACTTTTTCACGAGGTAGTCGGCCAGCGGGATCAGCCGCTTGGCAGCCGGCTCGGGACAGGCGACGAGCCCTTTCTTAAACTGTTCGACCCGCTCGCGCTGGGCCTCAATGCCCTGCTGGGTGGACTGATCGGCTTCCTTGATCTCGGTCATGAGACCCTTCATGTCCGCACACGCCTTGCAACCGCACCCCAGGAGTTC
>DATJLB010000235.1:0-5378 GCA_035490915.1 Geobacteraceae bacterium | reverse complement strand
ATGGCATGCCCCCACCAGCAGAGAACGCCGAACGCGGCGACGCCGGCAGGGGTGGCGGTCGCCAAAATCCCCGCCACGAAGGAGGAAAAAGGCATGTACGCGGCCGCATCACCCTCCCCGAGGGCGATCTCGGCGCCGTGGAGGCCGAAGTAGGCGAGCATCAGGAGCGCGATGAAGGAGAGGATAAGAAACGCCTCGAAGCTTTTCGCCTTCACGTACCGCGTTTCCATGTACGGAGGGGGGAAGAAGAGGCGGCGTGCAAAGGCGAGCGCGATGCTCCCGAGGGTGAGGAGCGACACCAGATCAAAGGCGAAGAGCAACCCGTGGTAGAGGGGGGCGGGAAGGAGCGCCAGGGAGATCTGCGGAAATACCCCCCGCACCAGGAACTCGCCGTTGGCGAGCAGCAGGACCATGAAGGCCCAGAAGATGACGAAATGGTTGATCCCGAACGGTTTCTGCACCACGCGCCTTTGGCCGAAGGCGAACAGGAGCATGTCCCCGATCCGCTTCCCGATGCTGTGGAAGCGGTCCTCAGGTTTTCCGAGGGTGACGAGGGAAAAGCGCCGGTAGCAGCTCACGCCGAAGAAAGCGAGCGCCGCGATGAGGATCGGGGCGAAGATGGCTGGATTTGGGGTCATTGGGTTCCTCGTGATCTATTTCAGTGTTTGTGGCGTACGACTAAAATCTTTGTAACCGCAAAGGACGCGAAGAACGTAAAGTGAATCTGAAGCAGGTTTATCGTATTTCCGTGCGGCCTTCACGTTCTTGAGCACCCGCAGGGAGCAGGGGGAATCAATGATTTATAGGTTTGAAACCTTTTTCCCTCGTGCGGCCTTCAGCTCCCGCAACCGCTGCGTCAGGGCCGGGATTATCTGGAAGATATCGCCGACGATCCCGTAGGTGGCCACCTCGAAGATCGGCGCCTCCCGGTCCCGGTTGATGGCGATGATCGTGTCGGAATCCTGCATCCCGACCAGGTGCTGGATGGCGCCCGAGATGCCGCAGGCAACGTAGACCTTGGGCCGCACGGTCTTCCCGGTCTGCCCCACCTGGCGCTCGGGGGGCATCCACCCGGCGTCGACGGCGCTTCTGGAGGCGCCGACGACTCCTCCCAGCTCGTCGGCCAGCTCCTGGAGCATGGCGAAGTTCTCCTTCCCCATCATCCCCCGGCCGCCTGAAACGATGAACTCCGCCCCGGCGATGTCGACCTGGTTCTTACCCTTCTTGTCGCTTATCACCTCCAGGACCTTGACGAGGATATCCTCTTCCCGCACCGGGCAGCTCTCCCGGACGATCTCGCCGCTACGCCCCTCGGTTCTCTCCGGCATCGCCATGACGTGGGGACGAACGGTGGCCATCTGGGGGCGGAAGTGGTCGCACATGATGGTGGCCATGATGTTGCCGCCGAACGCCGGCCGGGTCTGCATCAGGTTTTGCTTGTCGTCGATGCCGAGCCCGGTGCAGTCGGCGGTGAGGCCGGTCTTGAGTACGGTGGCAACGCCGCCCGCCAGGTCGCGTCCGAGGCCGGTCGCCCCCATCAGGATGATCTCCGGCTTGTACCGCTCCACCAGGTGGCATATTGCCCTGAGGTAGCTCTCGGTCCGGTAGTGGCGAAAGACCGGGGCGTCGATCAGGTATGCCTTGTCGGCGCCGTAGGCGAAGGCCTCGACGCAGAGGTGCTCGACCTTATCGCCGACCACGACGGCGCACAGCTCGACTCCGAGGTCGCGGGCGAGGTTCCCGCCGGCCCAGAGGAGCTCCCATGAGACCTTGGCGGGCTCCCCCTCGGTCTGCTCGACGAAGACCCAGACCCCTTTGTAGGCGGCGAGCTTCGCCTTGAGCCGCGCCTCCTCTTCGTCCAGCTCTTCCGCGGCGGCTGCGGCCCCCCCCCGCTCTTCCTGCTGCTTCTTGATGGCAGCGAGGATCTCTTCCTCCTCGGGGGTGAAGAACATCTCGATGGCGGAGGCGGGACAGACCTTGACACACTTCGCGCAGCCGATGCACTTGGCGAAGTCGATGATCGGCTCTCCGGCATCGTTCATGACGATGGCGTCCACCGGGCAGGCGCTCTGGCAGCGGGCGCCGCAGGCGATGCAGCTGTTGTCGATGAGCCGCGCCTTGCCGAGCGGCCGTTTCAGTTTTTTCGGTTCGGTCATGGGAAAACCTCAGGTTGTTAGGAGATTGTATTTTTACCCATCGGCTGTCGATTTCGTGCAAGGTCAGGGTGCCCAAAGGCTGCCGGGAGGCGTAGTATCCACAGGGCATAAACAGCGCTACGCTGCACAAGGGCAGACCGCAGGGCAACGCCGAGATTGCGCGAAAGCGGCAGCCGTTAAAGTGCCAAAAGGTCCTTGGAGAGCAGTCTGTCGATCAGCATGTTCGCTGTCCCCACCGGGTCGTTCGCCCCGTCGCCGATGATCTCCCCCTTTTCCCGTTCGGGGGAGAAGATCCGGCTCACCCAGGTGGGGGAGCCCTTGAGGCCGATCTGGTTCACGTCGAGCTGCAGCACCTCGTTGTTCCAGACCTGCACCTCCGCCCCGGTCGAGGCGAGCCGCATCGGGACGGTCGGATAGCGGGGGCGGTTAATCTCCCGCACCACGGTGAGAAGCGCCGGGAGGGGCGCCTCGACGATCTCGTGGCGGCCCTCGAGCTTTCTCCGGACCGTTATCCGGCGCCGCTCCAGGTCGAGGTGCTCGATCCGGTCGACCAGAGTGAGCTGGCAGAGTCCCAGCCGTGTGGCGATCCCCGGACCGACCTGGGCGGTGTCGCCGTCGATCGTCTGCTTGCCGCAGATGACGAGCCCAACCTCTTCCTTCTCGCCGAGCCGCCGGATTGCCTCCGACAGGACGTTACTAGTGGCGAGGGTATCGGCTCCACCGAACACGCGGTCGGAGAGGAGGACCGCTTCGTCCACCCCGACGGCGAGGGCCTTCCGGAGCGTCGCCTCGGCGTTTGGTGGGCCCATGGAGATGGCCGCCACCCGGACGCCGAACCGGTCCTTCAGGCGGAGGCTCTCCTCGATGGCGTGGGTGTCGTAAGGGTTCACGATGATCGGGATCCCTTCCCGCACCAGGGTGTTGGTCACCGGATCTATCTGAACCTGGGTAGTGTCGGGGACTTGTTTGATGCAGGCAACGATGAGCATGAATGGACCTCGCGGGCAATAGTGACTGAAATGTACACGGGTAAACTACATACAGCGATGACCGTAACGAATCCCAAACCAGCGTACGGGAAAAACTAAATTGTTTCAGTTTATCCGGCAGATATAAAAAAGCAAGCTTGCTTACTGCAAAGTCGCCAGCTTCGTTCACACCACCACATGCATCAATTCAGCAACAATCGATTAACTCTCTTTTTACTCAACTGCATACATGTTTTACTCTACACAAGCAAACAAACCGTCGGCAGTATGCATAAATTTTTTTCACATTTCAACAGTAAATGCCTAACAATAAAGCATTGCTGTGCATTTATTATGCACAATTAAAAATGCGGCACAGATTGTGCTTATTTTTTAAGCTCTGTTGCATATTTATTATGCATACATTCCATGACCTCAAGGAGGTAGTTCCGTATGTCCAAGCTGGATGAAAAGATTGAAGGCATCTATCAGGAAGTTCTCAAGCGCAACCCCGGAGAAACCGAATTCCACCAGGCGGTCCTCGAGGTGCTCGAATCTCTCGGCCCGGTCGTCACCAAGCACCCCGAATACATGGAACGCAAGATCATCGAGCGGATATGCGAACCGGAACGGCAAATCATCTTCCGGGTGCCCTGGCAGGACGACAAGGGCCAGGTTCATATCAACCGCGGCTTCCGGGTCGAATTCAACAGCGCCCTCGGCCCCTACAAGGGGGGCCTCCGTTTCCATCCCTCCGTCTATCTCGGCATCATCAAGTTCCTCGGTTTCGAGCAGATCTTCAAGAACTCCCTGACCGGCATGCCGATCGGCGGCGGCAAGGGGGGGGCCGACTTCGATCCCAAGGGCAAGTCCGATGACGAAATCATGCGTTTCTGCCAGAGCTTCATGACCGAGCTGTACCGCCACATCGGCGAGCACACCGACGTCCCTGCGGGCGACATCGGCGTGGGCGGCCGCGAGATCGGTTACCTCTTCGGCCAGTACAAGCGCATCACCAACCGCTGGGAAGCCGGCGTGCTGACCGGCAAGGGCCTCAAGTTCGGCGGCTCGCTGGTGCGCACCGAGGCCACCGGTTACGGCGCCACCTACTTTGTCAACGAAGCGCTCAAAGTGCGTAAGGACTCCTTCGACGGTAAGACCTGTCTTGTGTCCGGCTCCGGCAACGTAGCCATCTACACCATCGAGAAGATCCACCAACTCGGCGGCACATGCATCGCCTGCTCTGACTCCAACGGCGTGATCGTTGACGAGAAAGGTCTCGATGTCGAGCTGATCAAACAACTGAAAGAGGTCGAGCGCCGTCGGATCCAGGACTACGCTACCTACCACAAACATGCCAAATACATCGCCGGCGGCAACATCTGGGATATTCCCTGCCAGGTGGCCATGCCCTCCGCCACCCAGAACGAAATCAACGGCAAGGACGCAGCTACACTGGTGAAAAACGGCTGCATCGCCGTTGGCGAAGGGGCCAACATGCCCACCACTCCGGAAGGGGTCAAGGTTTTCCTGGATGCCAAGATCGCCTATGGTCCCGGCAAGGCCGCCAACGCCGGCGGGGTGGCCACCTCTGCCCTCGAGATGCAGCAGAACGCCCAGCGCGACTCCTGGTCGTTCGAGGACACCGAGAAGAAGCTGGAGCACATCATGATCAACATCCACCGGCTCTGCTACGAGACATCTGAAGAGTATGGCGCACCGGGTAACTACGTCCTGGGCGCCAATGTCGCCGGTTTCATCAAGGTTGCCGACGCCATGGTGGCCCACGGCCTCGTCTGATTCCGTCGCCTGTATGACGCACACTTCCCAAAGCCCGGCTCCACGCCGGGCTTTGTTGTTACACCGTTACATTGGCGCGCGGCCGATGCCACTGATTGAATTATAGCCAGCATATCGTCGCCGTCGTTGACCTATGTCAAAAAGACACAACGCACGTGCGGCACTCGAGGATTGTCAAAGAACAAGCTACCCCATGCTCCCCATGCTGGCGAGGGCGAAGACCCGTTCAGGCGCATAGGCCGGCGTTTCGCCGCGACACATGAGGACCGTGCTCCCCCGGATGGCGAAACCCATCCTGAGGAGGAGGGAGGTCTGGGCGGTGTTTCGGATCGGGGCGTCGAGGAACACTCGCGTCCCGCGGCCGGCGCCAGTCAGGGCATCGTCGAGGAGGAGCAGGGCATCCCGGTCTGCCCCCCCCCACGGCCCGAGCTGGACACCGTCGGCGCACGGCTGG
>DATJLB010000234.1:0-4275 GCA_035490915.1 Geobacteraceae bacterium | reverse complement strand
GACGCAGCCGTACGAGGAGATGTTTTCCATCGGCACCCTTTCCAGAGCGAGGACCGTTCCCCGGTATTTCCGGTAGACGTCCAGAAGCTGGCTGAGGCACGGCTTTTCCCCGTCGATGATGTCATCTCCCAACAGGACCGCAAACGGCTCATTGCCGACAAATTCCCGGGCGCAGAGGATGGCGTGCCCCAACCCCAGGGCGTGCTTCTGGCGGACGTAGAAGATGTTGACCAACTCCGCGATGTCCCTCACCTGCGAGAGTTCAGCGTCCTTTCCCTTCTCGTAAAGGAGCGCTTCGAGCTCGAACGATATGTCGAAATGGTCCTCGATCGCGCGCTTGCTCCGGCCGGTGACGAACAGGATCTGCTCGATGCCGGACGCCACAGCCTCTTCGACCACGTACTGGACGAGCGGTTTGTCGATCAGGGGGAGCATCTCCTTGGGGGAGGCCTTGGTGGCAGGGAGGAACCTCGTCCCGAGCCCTGCCACGGGGAAAACCGCCTTTTTTACCTGCATCGTCAGCTCCTTTGAGAGCGGGCACGGTCTTCCGACCATCTCGCCGCCGTGTCCTCGAAGTCCCGCTTCGACGTAGCGCTGTTTATGCCCTACGGGTACTACGCCTCAGCGGAGCCTCTGCGGGCCGGCGACGACCTGGCCGAAATCTCGCGCACGTTTGGTCAAATTTTTAAGCCTTGTTTAGCATACAGCTACGTACTCTTCACCGCCTTAACAATCTCCGGGATCAGATCCTCTCTCCCCATCGCCATGACATGGATGCCGTCGCAGAACGGCTTGGCCTCTCGTGCCAGGCGCCGGGCGATCTCCACACCTGCGGACAGGGGATCAGCCGAGCTTTCCAGTTCTGCGACGAGGTGATCGGGGACCCGCAGACCGGGGATGTTGGCAGTGATGAAGCGGGCCATCCTGGCCGATTTCAGCAGAAGGATGCCGGCGATCACCTTGACGCCGAGCGGCGCGACCGCTTCGCGGAAGGCAGAGAGGCGGGACGGGTCGAACACCGCCTGGGTCTGCAGGAAACGCGCGCCGGCAGCCACTTTCTTTTCAAGCTTGAATAGGGTCGCTTCGAACGGCTCCGCCTCCGGGGCGGCAGCGGCGCCGGCGAAAAACGTGGGCGCCCCGCAGAGCGGATTGCCTGCCAGGTCTCTTCCCCGCCCCAGTTCCGCTATTGCCCCGAGGAGCTGGACCGAGTCGAGATCGAAGACCGGCTTGGCCTGGCGATGGTCGCCGAAGGAGATATGGTCACCGGTGAGGGCGAGGACGTTTCGGACTCCCAGTGCCGCCGCGCCGAGGAGGTCGCTCTGGAGAGCCATCCGGTTCCGGTCCCGGCAGGTGATCTGGAAGATCGGCTCGATTCCCTCTCTCACCAGCAGTGCCGCCGCGGCGAGGGGGGAGATCCGCATGTTGGCTCCCTGGTTGTCGGTAACGTTGATGGCGTCGGCAATTCCTTTCAGGGCCTTTGCCTTGGTGAGGAATTCGGCACAGTCGGACCCCTTGGGGGGGCAAACCTCCGCCGTGACGACGAATTCGCCGGCGTCGAGTTTGTGCTGGAGCTTTGAGATCATTTGTCCACTTTCAGTTTTCCCGGCTTGAGCATGCGGGAGAAGTCCTTGGCGGGGACAATCTTCCTGAGGCGGGAAGTAACACCCTTGGCGGCGATGCGTTCGTGGATCAGCACCCAAGCGCACTCAAGGTCGGGATCTGTCTCACACCGCCCATCGGTCATGCCGCCGCATGGACCGTTCAGGAGCCCCTTGGCGCAGACGGTCACCGGGCAGATCCCGGCGGTTTCGGAGACGATGCATTCGCCGCAGAGGGAGCACTTTTGCTCGAACTGTCCGAACCGGCGGATGTTGCCGAGGAAGAGGGTGTCGAGCGCGGCGACGCTCTTTTTCGGGGCCGCCCCCGCAACCGATTGGACGCCGGCACCGCAGGCCATGACCAGAAGCGCATCGGTCTCTTCGACCGCCTCCTTCCGTCCCCGCAGGTCGCGTCCCGCCCGGAGCATGTGGCACGCCTCGTCGATGACGATTGATCCGGTCACCTCGAAACCTGAGGAGGAGAGGCGCTCCTGCATCTGGAAGACCTCTTCCTCTCCCCCCGATTTGCAGACCGTGGCGCACTTGGCGCAGCCGACCAGAAAAACCTTCGTGCACCCCTCCAGCGCGGCGAGGATTTCTTCGAGCGGTTTTTGTTTGCTGATGATCATGGTGAACCCGTGATCGGTGATCGGTGATCGGTGATCGGTAAATGCTTAGTGTCTTACGGCATTCACTGATCACCGTTCACTGTTCACCGTTTACCGCCTTTTGGCCGATTGAACCGTGTTGTAGAGGAGCATGGTGATGGTCATGGGGCCGACGCCGCCCGGGACGGGGGTTATGGCCGAGGCGCGTTCGGATGCGGTCGCATACGCCACGTCTCCCACCAGCTTCTTGTCGCCGACCCGGTTGACACCGACGTCGATCACCACTGCCCCTTCCTTGATCCACTCCCCCTTGATCATCTCGGGTTGGCCGACGGCGGCGATCACGACATCCGCCATCCCCACCTTTGCGGCGAGGTCGCGGGTCTTCGAGTGGCATATGGTGACGGTGGCGTTCTGCTGGAGGCACATCAGGGCGACCGGTTTGCCGACGATGTTGGAGCGGCCGACCACTACTACCTCCTTGCCGGCAAGCTCAACGCCCGTTTCCCTGAGCATCACCATCACGCCGTAGGGGGTGCAGGGCTGGAACAGCGGCTTCCCCACCACCAGTCGGCCGACGTTGTATGGGTGGAAGCCGTCCACGTCCTTGTGCGGGGAGATCGCTTCCAGCACCTTGTCCGTGTCGATCTGCTTCGGCAGCGGCAACTGTACCAGGATGCCATGGATCCTCGGGTCGTTGTTGAGCCTGTCGATCAGCTCCAGAAGCTCCCCTTCGCCGGTTTCGGCAGGGAGTTTGTGCTCGTCGGAGAAGATGCCCACGTCCTGGCAAGCTTTTTCCTTCATGCTCACGTACACCTTGCTCGCCGGATCTTCTCCGACCAGCACGACCGCCAAGCCGGGCGTCACGCCGCGTGTTGCCAGTCGTTTAACTTCGTCGGCGATCTCGCCGCGAATTTTTGCTGCAATGGCTTTGCCGTCGATGATTGTCGCCATCCAATCCGCTCCTTGTCGTGTAGTATGAAGTTGAATAATAAGAAACGTGCCCGGTTTTGTAAAGGGATTTCGGTCATGCAGCGGGCAAAAAAAATCCCCCGAAGCGGAGGATTTTTCTGCGTAAAGCTCACGATGTAGTGCGGGAAATCACCCGGGCGTTTCTACGCCGCGGCCGAGGGGCAGCCGGCGCATGTTCCCCCCGAGGGACAGGCCGGGGCGTCGGTACTCTTCTTCCCGTTACCGTACCCTTCGGCGTGCCAGCCTCCCCCCTTGAGGGCAAAGGCCGACGATGAGATGAGCTTTGTCACTTCCCCGCGGCACTTCGGGCATTCGGTAGCGGGGGGATCGGAGAATTTCTGGCGGAGTTCGAACGTATGTTCGCAGGCAGTACACCGGTATTCGTAAATCGGCATGTTTCGACAAACCTCCTGTCAATCATTTTCGCTTTTCACTATAAACATTCGATATTCGTTTTGTCAAGAGGAGTACGTTCACACAGTCACTGAAGCATGCATGACGCCATGGCGAAAAGGAGGCGGGAGCGGTAGATGATCCCGAGCACCCTTTTGTTCTTCACCACCGGGATCCGCTGGAAGCGGCTCTTGACGAAAAGCTCCGCCACATCCAGGGCGTCGGCATCCTCGGTCACCGAGATCGGCTGCCAGTCCATGACATCTCCAACCAGGCGGTCCTTCACCTTGCTGCACAGCTCCTCGAAATAAGAGATGTCGGTCACGGCAGGGATGCTGCTTTCTCCGGCGGTGGCGAGCAGAACCTTGATGATGGTCAGGGGGGAGAGGATGCCGGCCAGCTCCCCTTTGTCGTTCACCACGACCAGTCCCGGCGCGGCGTTCATGTAGCTTTCGTCGCCGAAGTTCTTTTTCAGCATCCGGATCGCGTCGCGCAGGGGGGTATGGGTCGACACGACGGAAAAATCGGTGATCATGATGTCTTTTGCTTTCATTACCATCTCCTATGAGAAATCAGGCGCGAGGCACTGGGCGCTGGGTAATAGTGTTCTTGCCCAGTGCCTTGCGCCGACGCGCCTAGAGCCCTGCTTCTGCAAGCGCGCGGATTTTGTCGCCGGTGATGCCGGTAACCCTTATAGTCTTGTG
>DATJLB010000233.1:0-6935 GCA_035490915.1 Geobacteraceae bacterium | reverse complement strand
GAAAAAAGGGGCACCAGATGACGCCCCTCAAGGTCCACAGGGAGATAAGGACGACCGCTTTTACTCGCCAACCTCCTCGATCCGAGGAAAAAGCGGTTCCGCCTTGGTGATCCGCGTTCCCGTCTTGAGCCCTCCCCAGGCCAACCCCCCTTCGGTGGCCGCGCCTTCCCAGCCGAGGTAGCCGAGTCCCTTTACCGAGGTCCGCGGCATGAACGACGACAGAAGGCAATAAACGATCCGCTGCGACTCGAGCACATGGTACATGACGGTGGCGAGCCGTCCCTTCTGCGCCGGGTCCTTCGCGAGCGTCCAGGGAGCGGTTTCATCGATGTACTTGTTCCCAGCCGAGACGACCTCCCAGATCGCCTGGAGCGCCTTGCTGAAGGCAAGTTCCTCCATGTACTGGTCCACCAGGCGGACCATCCCGCACGTCTTCTCGCGATAGGCCCGGTCGATGTCGTCCCCTTCCCCGGCTTTCTGGACGATGCCGTCGAAATACTTGTTGATCATGGCGGTGGAGCGGTTGAGGAGGTTCCCCAGGTCGTTCGCCAGGTCGGAATTGATCCGGTGGACCAGGGCGGTGTGGGAGAAGTCGCCGTCCAGACCGAAGGGAACCTCGCGCAGCAGGAAGTAGCGGACCGCGTCCACTCCGTATTTGTCGATCAGCATGTTCGGCTCGACGACGTTTTGCAGGCTCTTCGACATCTTCTGTCCCTCAACGGTCCACCAGCCGTGGGCGAAGACCTTCTTCGGGAGCGGCAGTCCCGCGGCCATCAGGAAGGTGGGCCAGTAGACGGTGTGAAAGCGGAGGATATCCTTGCCGATCAGGTGGACGTTGACCGGCCAGAATTCTGCGAAGTTCCCCCCTTCGTCAGGGTAGCCGAGCGCCGTGATATAGTTCACCAGTGCGTCGAACCAGACGTAGATGATGTGCGTGTTGTTTCCCGGCACCGGGATCCCCCACGTGAAGGTGGTGCGGGAGACGGAAAGGTCGCGCAATCCTTCCTTCACGAAGGAGAGGATCTCGTTCCGTTTGCTTTTCGGCTGGATGAAATCGGGATTCGCCTCGATGTGCGCCAGGAGCTGTTCCTGGTACTTGCTCATCCGGAAGAAGTACGACTCTTCCTTCAGTTTTTCGGTGGGGCGGTTGCAGTCGGGGCACTTGTAGTCGATCAGCTGGGTTTCGGTCCAGAAGGTCTCGCAGGGGGTGCAGTACCAGTCTTCGTACTCGCCGAGGTAGATGTCCCCCTTTTCCAGTACCTTGCTGAAGAAGTGGGCGACCCCCTTTTTATGCCGCTCCTGGGTGGTCCGGATGAAATCGGAGGGGGAGATGTCGAGCTTGTCCCAGAGGGCCTGAAACCGCTTCACGACCCGGTCCGCCAGCTCCAGCGGGGTCTCTCCCGCGGCGTTGGCGGCCTTTTCCACTTTTTGGCCATGCTCGTCGGTTCCGGTCAGAAAGAAGACCTCGAACCCCTTGAGCCTTTTGTAGCGGGCCAGGACATCGGCCGCCAGAGTGGTGTAGGCGTGGCCGATGTGGGGTACGTCGTTGACATAGTAGATGGGGGTGGTGACGTAAAAGGTGCGGCTCATCGTCTCTCCTTTGTGTAGGTCCTTTCCCGTGCTTTTCTCCCTAAACTATAGCCTGCTTCCGGGCTGTCACACCTTGTCGGGCTATTTGCGTTCTCCGGTGTTGCCGGGATTGCGCGGTTTCTTCTCCTTGTCCCGTCCCTCTTTGTGTCGTTCTCTGCGCCCCTTCCCCCTGCCGTGCGGATGGGATTCCCGTGCGTCCTTCCGGGGTTCGCCTTCAGGGGCCTTTTCGTTCTCCCTGGGGGGCTTTTTCACCCGGTCGGTGATGTTTTCCTGCCGGATTTCATCCCCCTTGAGCACGACCTCCCGGTCATCTTCGGTCCTCACTGTGACCGTACCGTCGAAGAGGTTGAGCTTTACCACTTCCCCCTTGGTGTTTCCCAACTGAACCACTTTGCCGCATTTGGGGAGACATTTCCTGAGAGAACAGTATGTCTCGAACTCATAGCCGAGGCAGCAGAGGAGCCTGCCGCACTGACCGGAGATCTTGGTGGGGTTGAGCGCCAGGCTCTGTTCCTTGGCCATTTTTACGGAGACCGGCTCGAACTCTCGGAGAAACGAGGAGCAGCAGAGTTCCCTGCCGCAGATGCCGATCCCCCCGACCATCTTTGCCTCGTCCCGGACACCGATCTGGCGCATCTCGATCCGGGTATGGAAGGTATGGGCGAGGTCCTTGACCAGTTCCCGGAAATCGACCCGGCCGTCCGCCGTGAAGTAGAAGATCGCCTTGCTCCCGTCATAGAGGTATTCAACCTTGACGAGCTTCATCGCCATCCCCCGCTCGGCTATCCTGGCGAGGCAGAAGTCGAAGGCTTCTTTTTCCTTGGCGGCATTGCGGGCGGCAGCTTCTATGTCGTCGGGGTACGCCTTTCGGATGATCGATTTCATCCCTTCCGGTGCGAGCTCTTGCGGGAACTCGACCGGGGCGACCACGACCGTGGCGATGCTTCTTCCCCGCTCTGTTTCGACGATGACACGGTCTCCCGGCTTCAGCTCAAGGTTGCCGGCATTGAAGTCGTACAACTTGCCGGCTGTATGGAACTGTACCTTTACTATGCGAAGTGCCAAAACTTCCTCCAAAAGAAACAGTTCAAAGTTAAAACCTCGAACCACGAATCTCGAACGTTTAACGTTGAACGGTTATTGATCCGCCAGGCGCATGAAGAGGACCTCCAGGGCGAGCCGCGGATTAACGTTGCGCTGGAGCGAATAGCGGGCCTCGAAAACGTGTCCGATCCGCTCCATCACCTCTTCGGGTGAATACCTGCCGGCATCCCGCTCGATCTGGGGGAGAAGGTCGCCATTGACCACGTTCGGGCTCCCCCCCTGGATGAGGAGGATGTCGCGCAGGTAGGCGGCCAGCAGGTCGAGGGTCTCCAGTGCTTTTTCCTTGTTTCCCGCCAGGTCTTCGGCAGCAGCGAAGAGCGGGGTAATCTCACGTGTGGAAAGGGCGCCGATCTTTTCCAGGATCTCTTTCCTGCCGGCAAGCGCCTCGTCGGCACTGATCTCGATCCCCTTCTTCAGGCTTCCCCCAGCCAGAGCAGCAGCAATCCGGGCGGTCTCGGGCGCGCAGCCCGTTTTCATCAGGAACTCTTCCACGGTCTCCTGTGGCAGAGCCGGAAAATGGAGCCTTTGACAGCGAGAGCGGATCGTGGGAAGCACCGCATCGGCATTCGCCGTGACGAGAATGATCAGGGCGTTCCCCGGCGGCTCTTCCAGAGTTTTGAGCAAGGCGTTTCCGGAAGCCGGGTTGAGCCGGTCGGCGCCGTCGATGATGCACGCCTTCTTCGACGCTTCGAAGGGGCGCAGGGACAACTCCCGCTGGAGCTGTCTGACCTGATCGATCTTGATGAAGTCGCCGTCGGGCTCGACCAGATGGAGGTCGGGATGCTGGAGCTTGGCGATCTTACGGCAGGAAGGGCAGCTGCCGCATCCCTCGTCCCGGCCGCAGAAGACCGCTTCGATGAAGGCGAGGGCGGCCTTCTTCTTGCCGCACCCCTCGGTTCCTTCGAAGAGGTAGGCATGGGCCGTTCGTCCGGTTGCCAGCGAGCGTTTGAGGACCGCCAGGCAGTTATCCTGTCCGAGAATCTCTCCGTAGGGCATCCGCCGTTACCCCGCCGGCAGCCTGGGGAGCAGTGCGGCGGCAACGGCGGCTTCAGTTTCCTCGATGCTTCCTGAGCCATCGACGACGATGAAGCGCTCCCGTTCCTGCTCCACCAGCTTCAGGTAGCCATCCCGGACCCGCCGGTGGAACTGGAGCGACTCCAGCTCGAATCGTTCCTCCCTGGCGCCATGGGAGCTATTGATGCGCTCCATGGCCCGGGCAAGACCCACCTCCACCGGGCAATCCACGAGCACGGTCAGGTAGGGGCGGATCCTTCCGGTCGCCAGACGGTTTAGCTCGGCAATGACCGCTGAGTCCAGGCCACGGCCGTCCCCCTGGTAGGCGATGGTGGCGTCGGTGAACCGGTCGCAGAGGACGATGCGTCCCGCCTCAAGGGCAGGCTCGATGACCTCGGCGACGTGCTGGGCTCGGGCCGCGGCGTACAGGAGGAGTTCCGTGGTGGCTGTCATGGCCTTGTTGTCAGCATCCAGGAGGATGTTTCTGATCCGGTCGGCGATCGGACACCCGCCGGGTTCCCGTGTCACGGTCACGCGGTGGCCGCGGCCCCTGAGGTTATCTGCCAGAAGCCGCAGCTGGGTGGTCTTGCCGCACCCCTCGATCCCTTCGAACGTGATGAAACAGGCCATGCGGGTACTCCTTCGAGCTGAAAAAAAGAATTATAGGGGAGCGGGAGTATTTAATCAAGACAATTATCCCGACACGCCTCCATATCTATTGATAAAATCGAGATGTTTCGCTATACTGCGGTCTTGAAAGCGGTAACCGGTTGAGTCGTTGAGTCTTTCGAGGCAGCCACCACCATCACTCCCCACTCAACCACTCAACACCTCAACCTTGAATTATGAATGACGACACGAACGACATACTGGCCGAGCTGGAGGACGCCATCGGGCACCGTTTCGGCAACCGGCGCCTGCTGGAGGAGGCATTGACCCACCGCTCCTTTCTCAACGAATCCGGGGAGAAAGGGGTCGCGGACAACGAACGTCTCGAGTTTTTCGGAGACGCGGTCATCGATTTCTTCCTGAGCCACCTTCTCCTGGAGAAGCTCCCGGCGAGCAGGGAAGGGGAGCTCACCAAGATCAGGGCGTCGCTGGTGGGAGAGGAGAACCTGGCGGCGCTTGCCCGCGGGGTCGGGCTCGGCAGATACCTGAGACTCGGGCGCGGCGAGGGAAAAAGCGGCGGCAGGGAAAAGAGGTCGATCCTGGCCGATGCTTACGAGGCACTGGTGGCCGCGGTATACCTCGATGGCGGCGACGCCCCTCTCCGGCGGCTGGTGGAGCGCCATTTCGGGCCTCTTCTGGATGGGGACGTGCCAATCATGATCGCCAGGGACAACAAGACGGAGTTTCAGGAGCTGGCACAGGCGCTTCGCGGGGCCGTGCCGCGCTACCGGCACCTGAACCCGTCGGGGCCTGATCACGAGCGGGTCTTCACTGTGGAGGTATTTATCGGCGACGACTGTTTCGGCACCGGTTCCGGCAGGACCAAGAAGGAGGCGGAGCAGTCGGCCGCCCGGGCCGGCCTGGAGCGCCTCAGGGGAAAAAAAACGACGGGCATTTCATGAAGTCGCTCATCGTTCCTTTCTTCATAGCCCACCAGGGGTGCACCCATCGGTGCGTCTTCTGCAATCAGCTACGGATATCAGGCGGGAGCGAAAAGGTCCCAGCTCCTGATGAACTACTCGCCACAATCGCTGTGTACCGGGATCATGCGCGAGGGAGAATTCCGGAGGTGGCCTTTTTCGGGGGGAGCTTCACCGCTCTTTCCCGTTCCCTCCAGGAGCAGCTTTTGCTGCCGCTCCAGCCCCTCCTGGAGGCGGGGGAACTCTCATCGGTGCGTGTTTCCACCCGCCCCGACGCTATTGACCGTGCCACTGCCGAGTTCCTGCTGAGGAGGGGGGTGGGGACGGTGGAACTGGGGGTCCAGTCCCTGGACGACGGCGTCCTCACCCGTGCCGGCAGGGGGCATACTGCGCGCGACGCGGAAAGCGCCTGCCGCATCTTGCTTGAGGCGGGATTGCAGGTTGGGGTCCAACTGATGCCCGGCCTTCCGGGCGATACCGCGGAGTCGGCCCTTGCCACACTGGAGAAATCCCTGGCGCTCAAACCCGATTTTCTCCGGATCTATCCAACCCTGGTGATTGCCGGGACGGAGCTCGACGCGATGTTCCGGCGGGGCGATTACGTCCCCATGGAGCTTTCCGCGGCGGTAACGCTCTGCAAGGTGATGCTCCATCGGGCGCTCAGGGCTTGTGTGCCGGTTGTCCGGATCGGTCTCCAGGCGACCGATGAGTTGCAGTACGGCGGGACTATCGTTGCCGGCCCCTGGCACCCTGCGTTCCGGCAACTGGTGGAAGGGGAACTCTTTTACGACCTGATGCTGGCCCTCTCCGGTGATATCCCCACCCCCCGCCCGGTCTCGATTTTCTGCGCCCCGACGCGGCTTTCGGACGTGGCCGGGCAGCGCCGCGCAAATCTCCTCCGGCTGCACCGGGAAAGGGGGGTCGAAGTCGCCGCGCTCATCGCCGACCCCCGCCTCTCCTCCCTGGAGGTGCGGCTGGAATCCAAACATGTCGAAAGGATTGGACATATGCTGCACGACCTGAACTATGGCGGGGAGGTGGCTACCCATGTCTGCTGAGCCGTTCCGCTCCGGTTTCGTCTCGATCATCGGCCGGCCCAACGTGGGGAAGTCGACCCTCTTGAACAGCATTCTGGGGGAAAAGATCGTCATCACCTCCGACAAGCCCCAGACCACGCGCAACCGTATCAAGGGTATCCACAACGTCCCCGGCGCCCAGATGGTCTTCATCGACACCCCCGGCATCCACCGAGCGAAATCGATGCTCAACAAGTATATGGTGGAGGAGGCGTTGGCATCCATCAAGGAGGTGGATGTCATCCTTTTCCTCGTGGAGGCCGATGCGACGGCCGGAAGCCAGGAGGCGCTCATCCTGGAGCTTCTGGCCGAGGTGACCACGCCGGTCGTCCTGGTCATCAACAAGATCGACCTCGTGCCGAAGGAGACGCTCCTGGCGAGCATCGAGCGCTATGCGCGGCTCTACTCCTTCCGGGAGATCGTCCCGGTCTCCGCCATCACGGGTGACGGCGTGGAGCGGGTCGTGGAGCTCGTGCACCGGTATCTTCCGGAGGGGCCGCTCTATTTCCCGGACGAAATCCTGACCGACCTTCCCGAGCGCTTCATCGTGGCGGAGATCATA
>DATJLB010000232.1:0-5934 GCA_035490915.1 Geobacteraceae bacterium | reverse complement strand
GGGAGAAGTGGATGGCCGAACCGTCGGCGTGGGCAATCAGAAACTGCTGGAGCACCTTGGTGTCAGTGCGGGCGATTTGCCACAACGAGCCGATGCCCTGCGCAAGGACGGCTCTACCGTCATGTTTATTGCGATCGATGGCAAGGCGGCTGGTTTGATGGGTGTCGCTGACCCCGTGAAGGGCTCAACACCCGAAGCCATTCGCGAACTACATAACGAAGGAATCAGCGTTGTGATGCTCACCGGTGACAGCCATGCAACCGCTATGGCCGTTGCAGGCAAACTGGGGATCGACAAGGTCCATGCAGAAGTGCTGCCTGAACGGAAGTCCGAGATCGTAAAGCAGCTTCAAGCGGATGGCAGGCTCGTGGCAATGGCAGGCGACGGCATCAATGACGCCCCCGCACTGGCACAGGCGCACGTCGGTATCGCCATGGGAACAGGAACCGATGTAGCAATAGAAAGCGCCGGCGTCACATTGGTCAAGGGCGATTTACGGAGCATCGTCAGGGCCAGGCGGCTAAGCCGAGCCACCATGCGCAACATCAGGCAGAACCTGTTCTTCGCCTTTATCTACAACGCTGCCGGGGTCCCCGTTGCCGCCGGGATTCTCTATCCGTTCTTCGGTATACTGCTGTCGCCAATAATCGCGGCAGCGGCCATGAGCTTCAGCTCAGTTTCGGTTATCAGCAACTCGCTCAGGCTAAGGAACGTAAAGCTCTAATAACAGACCCTAAAGACTCGACCGGTTATCCCTCCACACTAGTCTCTCAATGCGGCCAATTCATTAAGAGCGGAATAAAGCCGTAATACGCATATCATACCGCTCGCACCAATATGGCAAATTAATAATCAAAACAGGTTATGACCTGACCTCCCCCGAAAACTGCTCCACAGACCCCACAATTCACTAGCCTCTTCAGATAAGAAAACTCTATTTCACGTAATCTTAAACACATGCAACAGCAATCTTCGCGTTTCTGAAAGCAGAAAAACTCTTTCAGAAGAGTGAATAAAGGATGTTCAGCTGATATGAGGGCGGTCCTCCAATCTCCCTCACAACAATCTCTCGTCCTATTTTGTCTTGAATTTATTCCCTCTTTATTGTAATAGACCACTATGTTATGCGGCTATCCCGCATTATTCTGTCTCACTCAAACAACAAAAGCCAGCATGCCAAATAAATTATATTATGATATTTGAATGTATTTCAGGAGGGCCTTATGAGGAGAGCAGTTTTGATAGCGGTCAGCATCCTATTGACTGCATGTGCCAAGCCCTACGTTACATCCGATACCTACATCCTTTCCGATACCCTCAAGCTTCCTTACGAAACTGCATGGAAAAAAACCCTGCAGGCTCTCAATTCGCGCGGTTTTTCGATTGACACCGGCAGTCAGGAAGGGGGGGTGATAACTATCGGGGAAACGCCCGTCAAGCTCAATGAGCGTCAGGCCGACTGCGGTAATTTTCACGGGATTTCATACCTCAAGGATTACCGCACATCCACGTCCGTGAAGCTTATCATCGATCTGGAGAAAGTTTCGGATAAGGCGACCGCGATCCGGATCAATTCTTCGCTGAAAGCATCCTTTAGCACCGGGATTGGTGGCGATACCACCTACTTGACCTGCTATTCTTCGGGTGATTTCGAAAAGCGTCTGCTTGCCGGCATTAAAGAGTAAATCGTTAGTGCCGGTAGGTAGAGAGTGACCTGGCAATGAGAGGGGAAAAATGTCATGAAAAAAGCCATTTTTTTCTGGCTGCTCTTTTTAGCAGGCTGTGCCCCGCAAAGAATGTGGTTTAACCCGACCAGGAACTTTTCCCAATCCCAGGCAGATTTACATGATTGCCAACACTCCGGGGGAATGCCGGCGCCAAATGGTGCCGGCGGAGAACGATTTGAGCAACCGGAAGGAGAAAGCGATCCGGTCTCGTCTTGCATGAAGGCGCGGGGCTATTACCTGGTCGACATGAAGTATGCTGATGCATACCGAAGCGCGGAATGATGCAGGGTTGAACTACAGCTCGTTGTCGGGGTGTGAAAAAGGAAGGGCAGAGGAGACGGTTACTCCTTTGTTAAGGATAAGAAAGGCTTCCAAAGCTTCGTGATTTCCTTCCTGCCGGTAGATTCTTGCCAGGTATCTGAGAACGGAAGAATGAAGCTCGGCGAGTTCGTTGCGGGAGTCATTGACGAACGTGGTGAAAGGCTCTTCGGGAAGAAAATCGCCCGAGTAAAGGTCCTGAGCCGCTTCAAGACATTCCCTGGCGGCCCTGGCATCACCTCTTCCCAGCAGTTTAATGCCAGTGACTGCATTATGCCTGAATCGGCTTGCGTCAACATCGATGGCGTAGAGGTTGATCCTGATCGCATCCCCTTGAGTGATGACCGGATCGATCGCCAATGATGAGGAAATCGACTTCCTGAGCCGGCTCAGCGTGGTCTTGAAATTGCTCACCCCTCCTTTGCCGTCGCATCCAGGCCAGAGTATCTCGATGATTTTGTCGCGGTGTACCCATTGGTCGCAGGTAATTATCAGATAACAGAAGAGGAGGCGTGCCTTCTGGCTTTCCCAAACCACATTAAGCGGCGTCCCCTGGCAAAAAAAGGATAATCCGCCAAAGGTACGGACCGCCAGTTTGCCGGCATTCTCTGGCTTTTTCATGCTTCTCGTCCACCCCACGGATATCCCGTTTTCGCTTCTCGCAGCCTGGTATTAAAACATACTTCAGCCACTTTAAGCAAGGGATATTGCAGTTACCGGAACGCAGCAGCTCCTGTTTTGAAGTTGTCGAAATTTACTCCCTGCTGGTCAAGAAGCTCTCCCGTGTCACGCCAGAGCTTCGTGACGTTATAGGCAAACGCTTCCACCGCATCCAGCTGGACATTGCGGGCAACGTTCAGGTCGTTTTCCGCATTGATGACGTCCTGGACCGTTGCAGCGCCGGCCCGCTGGTGCTTCAGGTACTCCTCATGACGCTGTTCGGCCGACTGCAACGCTTTGTCGGTCGTCTGCAGCTGCAAGCGCGCCGAGATGAGCGCTCGCAGGTCCGCTTCCACGTCGTTCCGGATCTTCCACTCGTAGGCCTTTAGCTGGTAATGGAGTTGCTCCGTCTTGATCTTATTCTTGAGATACTCGTTCTCCGCAACGAGGTTGCCAATCGGATACGTGAACGTCATCCCCGCCGACCACCAGGACCCACTCTGCTGGAAAGGGGTTCCGATGTTTTCCCCGGTTCCGTAAATGCCCCCACCGCCCGTAATTGTGAGGTCAGGCATTTTCTGGCGCCGGCTGACCCGCTCTTGCAGCTCGCTCGTCTTCAGTGACTGACGAAGTTGCTTCAGATCGGGACGAAGCTCCATAGCCTCCTTCACCGCCTGATCCTCCGTAATTTTCGGCTCTTCCCGGGAAGGAGGGTCGATGGGGACGATTTCCCCTTTCGATTCCATCCCGATCAGGTAGCGAAAGTTCGCATCGGTGTCCCGGAGGTTGCGGTACGCATCGACAAGGTCCTTCTGCCGCTGGGCAATGGCGTAGTCCGCATTGGCAATCTCCATCCTCTGGCTGGGGCCCGCCTTCCGCTTCTTGACCTCTTCCAGGAGGTCCTGCATCGATTTCAGGGCCGCCTTTTTCGCCTCCAGCACCTGGTACTGCGTGTAAAGGTGATTGTAGGTGGTAACAACGGAGAACACGGTGTCGGTGGTGGTGAAGCGGAGCCGTTCCTGGGAATCCTTAAGTGCGCTGTCGGCGAGAGTGATGCCCAGCTCAGTCGTCTCCTTGCCGAAATTTTTCAGGAGCGGTTGGGAAAGGGTGACGCCTGCCGATGACTGCCATTCCTTTGGGGCTATTCCGGGGGTAAGGATTTCAGCATTCGTATAACCGGTCTGGTATGTGGCGGTGACATTCCCCCCTATCGGGAGCCCCTGGGTCAGGCCGATGGTTTCGGTCGTGTACTTGGAAGAAAAGTTATCTCCCGGCGACGAGGTTACTCCGCCGGTGGCCGAAGCGTTGAGGACCGGTCGGTAGATCGACCGGCTCTTCGCCAGGTCTTTTTCGGCCATGGTGGAATTGAGGGTCTCGTACCGCAGGTCGACGTTCTTGCTGAGCGCCATCGACACTGCATCTTTGCGCGAAAGGCTCAGCTTCTCCGGCATAGTATCGCCGTACCCCCTCCCGGCGGCAAGAAGGGTCATCCCCCCGAGCAGCGCAGTCCGTAAGATCATTTTCATCGTTCCACCCTCCAATAAATCGGGAATCCCTTCAAACAAGTTTAATTATAATAATCACGACCGGTTACGCAACATCGGCATAAAAAAAAAGCCCTCCCCCGTAAAGGGGGAGGGCTTTCGTGGTGCATCCTGCCATGACGGCAGCGTATCGGGCCAAGGAAGGAACTAGAAGTTGCCCGGACTGCCGTTTGTGTTACTGACCTGACGTAATGGCATCGATCTGCGCAGAGGTCAGGTTGCTGAGGGAGCCCATGCCGCCGGTGTTGGCGTTGATGGCAGCCTGGACTTGGGCGGACGAGACACCCTGTTTAGAAGTGCCGTGGCAGCCGGAGCAGTACTGGTTGTACATCGCCCAGGTCTTGGTCGGAGTCGGAGTCGGAGTCGGAGTCGGAGTCGGAGTCGGAGTCGGAGTCGGAGTCGGAGTCGGAGTCGGGGTCGGAGCCGGGGTCGGTTTAGGGACCGTGACCGGGGTCGTCGAAGACGAGCCGCCGCCCACTATAGGAGTCGGTTTCGGGGTCAGCTTGCTCGAGATACCCCCCTCCTTCTCGTTTTCGCCCACCTTCCGCGTCACATCCTTCTTCAGCACTTTTACATTATCTTTATGCAACTTCTTGGCGCCGCCGTCATCGGCAAAACCGGACGGGATCACCGCAGTTTGCGACAGAGCCACAGCAAGAATCACAGCCATCGTTTTCATCGTTTTCGTCATTCATTTCTCCTTTGGTTGTTGTTGCATTTTACTAAGCCTGCTTTTTCCTTCATGTGTGTCATCCCAGAGGTTCAATTCCTCTGTCCTGCACTGGTACCGATTCTCCCTCCCTGGGAATTGCTGCGAGTGGATACCATAGCGATCGTCGTTGCCTCCTTTCGTTATGTTGGTACCCGGCATTGTTCTCAGGTGCCGGATTTTGGCCACAAAAAAGCCGGGCCACTTTGTAGTTATCCTTCGGCGACCCGGCTGTCTCTGTGAGACCCTTAGGTTTTCGGTCCCATCCTCACGGATGGTTTAGTAGTAGTCGCCTGTCTCCTGCTGCGTTATTTGCGTACGTTGAGATCGACTATAGCGTAGACGAAATATTATGTCAACCAAAATGTTACTTTTTTGTTACCATAACGTAATAGTCACGCATAAACAGCTATATACGGCCATTTCTTTAGGGAGCAGCGCCTCTTCGCCCCGGACTTGGGTTTGAATATTTCAACGTGACACGAATCGAATGCATGTATATTAAGCCACTCCACATTCCCCCGTGGCTCAGTCGGTAGAGCGAGTGAGCTCAAAGATAAAAAAAGCCCGTGAATAGTAAATTCACGGGCTTTTTTGTTGCATAAGCTGCTACACGATTGCTTACACCAACCTAGCACATTTGTAGTTATATTTCAGCATGTTACAGCTTGCAGAGTCACAATTCGCGTGATTTCGGCGTCCGCAGCCCCTCGGCCAAGCATGTGTCTTGGCCAGGTTCGCTCGCATACCCGGCACAGGTGCCGCGAAGTTTCTCGTGGATGGTGTCGAGCATCTCCCGCTCGTCCGTGAAGCCGGTACTCGCCCTGACATTCAGCGCCAGCGGGAGGAGGCCGAGGAGGAGGTTGCGGATGTTGCCGCACCCCTCCCCGCCGCCGAAGACCTCCATCAGCTTCCGGTTGAGCCCCCTGCCGATGGCGAAGCCGACCAGCCTCTCCATCCGGGCCGCGACGTTGCC
>DATJLB010000231.1:0-19262 GCA_035490915.1 Geobacteraceae bacterium | reverse complement strand
GATTGCGCAAATCAGGACCGACCTGGATGAATTCAGCGATGCCGAGGTCCAGGCTCTTGTCTACCATGGCGAGACCGCTGCCGAGACCACCTTTGCCCGGTGGCACAATGATGTTTACAAGGCGATTGCCGGTGACTCCGGTTACTGTCCGCCTGTTCCACCCAAATGCCCGGAGAAGGACATTTACGAAGGACTGGCGAGGTCACATAAGCGATTTTGAACGGACAATCATATGCCACTCAACCCTCAACATATCTCCCTCGCCACAAAAACCTGGAGCCCCATCCACAGGGACGATCCGGGCCACTACGTCTCCACCATCCACATCGACATCCTCCACGGCGAAGAACGGGAACTGATCGGCCAAGCGAAGGTTTACGAAGTCAAAATGGATCACCTCGTCAACGACGATGCATGGTCTCTGTTCGATGTCTTCGACGCACACTCCAGTGATCTGAGCCACCTCTACGAAGAGTTGTTCGAGGATGACGAGCTGATTCCTGCCATTGCTGACGAGCTGATGGATTACTGCAACGTCGTGCTGATCAAGTCAATTATCCTGAAGCCGGAGTACCGCGGTCAAGGTCTGGGGGGCCTTCTGGTCCTGGCGATTGCCGAGCGGTTCGACGAGCGGGACATTGTGGCGCTGAAGCCGTGGCCGATGACAGCCGATGATCCCGAGAATGTGGCCGGAGTGTGGGAACTGCCGCGGTTGTCACAAGCCGAACAGAAAACCATCGCCGGCAAACTCCGCAAAAGCTACCAGAACGCCGGCTTCAAGCCGCTCTTCAAAGGGAGCGATCATCTTTTCCTCACGCATTTCAGGCATCCCACGGCAACGCAGCTGATCGACAAATTGCATAAAGAAAACCGCTGATCATTCCCCTTCAGCGGCAGGTGGAGGCGGGAGAGTCGCGGCGAAGACCGCTGCGCACACGGTGAGCAGGGCGGCGAGCCGGTAGGCGGTGGTGAAGGTTCCGGTTGCGCCGGCGATCATGCCGGCGGCGGCCGGGCCGATGGTCTGGCCGACTGCGAAGAAGATCGTGACCGTGGCGAAGGCAGTGGCGGCCCGGGCGAGACCGAGGTAGTCGCCGATGGCCGCAGCCATGATGGCGGGAATGGCGAAGACCGCCAGGCCGTACAGGATGATGGAGACGGCCAGCCCCACGCTCCCCAGCTTGATCCCGGCCAGCCCGTAGGCCATGGCCTGTATCCCGAAAACGAGCGCCAACCCCTTTTTTCGGCCGATTCTATCGGAGAGGGCGCCGAACCCGACCCCGGAGAAGAGACTGAAGAACCCGACCCACGACCAGTAGAGTCCTGCCTTGGCTTCGCTGAAGCCGTATTCCTTGACCATGGTGGTGACGATGAAGGTGCCGTAGACCATGAAAGTGGCACCGAACACCAGATAGAGCATGCCGAGGCTAAGCAGGATTTTGCCGTCGCCGTGATGTTCCCGTGGCTTGAGTTGATCTGCGGGGGGAAGGAGGGGCCGGCCGACCGGCTCCAGACCGAGATCGGACGGATGGTTGCGCAGAAACGCGGCAGCACAGGCGGCAACGACGAGTGAGATCAGGCCGATGACCAGCCAGCCGGTGCGCCAGCCGTCCGCTCCGTAGGTCCGATTAAGGAGAGGGATCAGGAATCCGGCAAAGATGATCGCCACGCCGTTGCCGCCGATCACCAGGCCGGCGGCCTTGCCGCGCTGCTCGCTGCGGAACCAGTAGGTGATCAGAGCCATGAGCGGAATATTGGCGAAACCGCCCCCCATCCCGACTAGGACGTAGAGGACGCATACCGTGGTGAAACCGTGGCTCCTGCTGATGCCGATCATGCAGGCGGCGATCAGCACAAGTCCCGCGGCTATGACGGCGCGGGGGTGAAACCGCTTGATCAGAGAGGGGGCCAGTAGCACCGCTGCCAGGTAACCGGCGAAGTTGCCGGTACCGATGAACCCCATCCGGTCGTAGGCGAGCCCGAGCCCCGTCTGCATCGCCGGCAGCAGCATGGTGTATGCGTAGCGGGCGAGCCCGAGACAGGCAAAGAGGACCATGGCGCCGGTCGCGACGATGACCCAGCCGTAGTGGATGGTTCGGGACTTTGTCAGGGAGTGCATGGGGATCTCACGACAAAAGGGTTAAGTGCGCACGCTGAACAGCCACCATCGAGATTCCTTGTGGCCGCGGCGGGGCTGCCGCTCGAAATAGATCTTCATCGTTTCGCCGGTTGCGGTGACAACCTCGAACCAGTGTTTGCGCACGTACATCTCCGGGGAGCCGTGGCTGCACCTGCCGGTCTCGTGCCAGGCACGAAGCAGGGTCACGATCTCGACGGTCTTCCCTTGCCAGAGGAACCGGCGCGGCAAGCCGGGTTCACCGGCTGCCATGCGCGCGGTGTCGATCGTGTCTGTCAGGGGGGTGATGGCTTCGCTGACGAATCGTTCGGGCACGTTCCACCCTCTTCCGGACCGCAATGCGGTCACCGGGGTCTTTCGGAATCTTATACCATAGATGGGCACTGTCCTATCAAAAAAAAGCCCCGGCAATCGCGGACCGCCAGGGCTCTTCATTGCGGGATATGCGGAGCACGTCTTCAGAGCGACGTCTCTCGGCTCTCCCGCTCGATCTTGTCCACCACACAGTAAATGCCCCCTTCCCTCAACCCCGGCTTGAAGCAGCCGTTGCAGGAGATGCAGCGGGCCTTTGCCTCATTTCCCTCCTGCCAGCGCCGGGGAAGATGGGGTTCGCGGATCAGCGGCCGGGCGAGCGCCACGTAATCCGCCTCCTCCCGGCGAATCACCCCCTCGACAAGCTCGAAGGTCCGGAATCCCCCGACCACCATGACCGGGCAGCGAACCGCGTTCTTGATTCTTGCGGCCAGGGGGAGGTTGTAGGCTTCCTGTTCGCGTCGCTCTATACCCTGGCGGACCGGCACCTCCTCTCCCGAGGCGGGGGTCCCGCCGCTCACCTCGATGGCGTCGACACCCTCTTCGTCGAGAGCCTTGGCGGCAGCCAGGGCGTCATCCGGCACCAGGCCTTCCGTCAGGTTGTCCGAGCCGTTCAACTTGACCATGACCGGGAAATCCTTTCCCACTGCGTCTCTCACGCATCGGTAGACCTGCAGGAGAAAGCGGCTCCGGTTCTCGATGCTCCCGCCGTAGGCATCCTGCCGTCGGTTGGTCAGGGGAGAGAGAAACTGGTTTATCAGGTAGCCGTGGGCTGCGTGGAGCTGAACGGCGTCGAAACCGTATTCCCTGGCACGGGCTGCCCCCTCTCCGAACTGGCGGACAAGGAGCTCGATCTCGGCGACGGTGAGTTCTGCCGGGACTTCCGGGAATTGCTTCACCTCCACCGCCGAAGGGGCGACCGGTCGGCCGCCGATCACCTTGGACGTGGTTTGCCCGCCGCAGTGGACGAGCTGGAGGCAGATATTTCCTCCTTCCCCGTGCACCGCCCTGGTCACCTGCCGCATCTCATCCGCAAACCCGTCGTCCTTGATCCCCATCTGGCCCGGGAGTTGCCTGCCATCGTGTCGGATGAAGGCGTAGCCGGTGATGATCAGGCCGACCCCTCCCTTGGCGAGGTTGGCGTAGTAGACGGCGAGCTTGGGTGTGGGGCGACCGTCTTCCTCGCACATCCCTTCCCAGGTGGCGGAGCGGACCAGCCGGTTGGCCAGCGTCATGCCGTTTATCCGTGTTTCGTCGAAAACCTTTCGCATGGTTCCTCCTACGTCCTAAAAGATCTCGTAAAACACCCCGGTGCCCAATTTGTGCACCTTCATCAGGTTGGTGGAGCCGCGTGCCTCGACCGGTACCCCGATGGTGATCACCACCAGATCCCCCTTTTTCAGTCCGGCGCCGAGGAGCATCTGTTCGACGACGGCGATCTGCTGGTCGGTTCCCCCTACCGAACCGATGGGCCAGGCATGCACACCCCAGGAGAGGGCAAGGCGGCGCCGGGTCTCGGCGACGGAACTGAAGGCGATGATCGGGAGGGGGGGGCGATACTTGGAGATCAGCCGTGCGGTGCTTCCCGATTGGGTGAAGACGACGACGGCCTTGGCTTTGAGGGTGAAGGCCGCATTGCAGGCCGCTTCGGCCACCGCTTCCGAAATGTTGCCGTTGTGGTTTTCCTGCCGTACCGCAGCCCGCTTCAGCTCGGAGCGCTCCACATCGAGGGCGATCTTCACCATGGTACGGACCGCTTCGACCGGGAATTGGCCGGAGGCGGTTTCGCCGGACAGCATCACCGCGTCGGTGCCGTCCATGATGGCGTTCGCCACGTCCGATGTCTCCGCCCTGGTCGGCCGGGGGTGGTTGATCATCGATTCGAGCATCTGGGTGGCGGTGATCACCGGCTTCCCCGCCATGTTGCAGGCCCGGATGATCTTTTTCTGGATAAGTGGCACCTTTTCCGCAGCGATCTCCACCCCCAGGTCTCCCCGCGCCACCATCACCGCGTCGGCACTCTTCAGGATCGCGGCGAAATTGCGGAGCGCCTCGGGCTTTTCGATCTTTGCCACCACCGGGGTGTCGAGGCCGCGCTCGAAGATGAGCCGCTTCAACTCATCCACGTCCTCGCTCTGCCGAACGAAGGAGAGGGCGATGAAGTCCACGCCCATCTCCAGGCAGAACTCCAGGTCCTGCCGGTCTTTATCGGTGAGCGAGGGAGAGGAGACATCCACCCCGGGGAGGTTGATCCCTTTCAGGTCCTTGAGGATGCCCCCTTCCACCACGGTGCAGTGGACGGTGGTGCCGGAGATGGACTGGACCTTCAGTTCGATCAGCCCGTCATCCATCAGGATCCGGGAACCGGGCCGGACGTCGTGAGGGAGCGCCTGGTAGACGGTGGAGATCAGTCCCCGCTTTCCGAGGACGTCGTTGATGGTGATGTCGAGAAGGTCCCCTTTGGCGAGGGGGAGGGCGCCCCCCTCCATCCTGCCGGTCCTGATTTTTGGCCCCTGGAGATCGGCGAGGATGCCTATCTGCCGGCCGGCAGCAGCCGACATGCGGCGGACTGTCCCGATGATCTCCCGCTTCATGTCGTTGGAGCCGTGGGAGAAATTGAGGCGGAAGACGTCGACACCGGCGAGAATCAACCGCTCGATAACGGCGTCGGAGGCGCTGGCGGGCCCGAGGGTGGCGATGATCTTTGTCTTGCGGGTAGGTATGTTCATGGCTCTCCGCTCGTTCCGAACCGAGAGCGGAAGACGGTAGCGCAGAAAATCGGAAGGAAAGGCCTCAACTTCCGCGCTTCCGCTCTTCCGGGCTTCCGCGCTTTCAATGGTGGTAGCGCCCTTTCCGCCCCTGGTGCTGGGCATCGGGGGATCTGTGGCATTCGAAGCAGGGCTGCTCCTGTACCTTCCGGACGTCGAGGGATGAAGCAGGTTTTCCTTCCTGGGGCATGGTGGCCTGCTCCGTCTGAAAATAGAGCTTGTCCCGTTCGTCGCTCAGGACCGGCGCCTTGTACGTCACCTGCCAGTTGGTGCTGATCGGGACGGTGTGGCACTGGTCGCACCCTCCGGGCGGCGGGATGGTCTTCCAGGCAGAGAACATGGCGCAGCCGGACAACACTGCGAGGATGCAGGTGAGGAAGAGGAGACGGATAATCATGGACGGGGCTCCTTGTGATGGTGACCGGCAGGACTGTCGAGCCATCCCGGTGCCCCCATCTTACCACAAAGTGGGGGAAAAACAACCGTGGCGCGTCCCGGCGGTTTTTCGTTGCAGACGTGCGGAGGATACCGTATAAAAAAGGGATGAAGAAGAACATGCGGCACATCTTCGAGCTTCTCCTGGCGCATTTCGGTCCGCTTCACTGGTGGCCGGCGGAAACCCCGTTTGAGGTCTGCGTGGGGGCGATTCTCACCCAGAACACCAACTGGGGTAACGTGGAGAAGGCGATCGCCAACCTGAAGCGGGAAGGACTTCTGTCGGCTGAAGCGCTGCGGGCCGTCCCCGTGGAAAAACTTGCCATGGTCATAAAACCGGCCGGGTTCTTCAACGTGAAGAGTGTGCGGCTGAAGGGGTTCGTAACGTGGCTGTTCGAGAGGTATGACGGTGATCTGGGACGGATGTTCGCGGTCGATTGGCGGCAGCTGCGGGAGGAGCTCCTGATGGTTCCCGGCATCGGCCCGGAAACCGGCGATTCGATCCTGCTCTATGCGGGGGGAAAGCCTTCCTTCGTTGTCGACGCCTATACCAGGAGGCTCTTCTCCCGGCTCGGCCTGATCGCTGCGACGGCCGGGTACGAGGAAGTGCGCGCCCTGTTCATGAAGCATCTCCCCGCCGACGTGGAGATTTACAATGAATACCACGCCCTGATCGTGCAGCACTGCAAGATGTACTGCCGGAAGAAGCCTCTTTGTGGCACCTGTTTCCTCCGGAGCCTATGCCCCTTTTCCCGTCATGGCCTCGACCCGGTTTCTTCCCCCCGCCTTCGCCCGGTATAGGGCCTCATCGGCCATCCTGATCAACTGGTCCACCGAGTCGACCGGTTCGGACGGAAATGCCGATACCCCCAGGCTGACCGTGACGGTCAGCGCTTCCATCGGATGAGGGAAGACAACCTGCCCTACGGCGCTCCGCAGCCGTTCGGCAAAGATCATCCCTCCCGAGAGTCGGGTTTCGGGGAGGACAACCATGAACTCCTCTCCCCCGTAACGGACGGCGATGTCGTAGCCGCGCAACTGCGACCGGGTCGTTTCGGCCACGATCGCCAGGACTGCGTCCCCCTTCTGGTGTCCGTAGGTATCGTTGACCAGCTTGAAGTGATCGATGTCCAGGACCACCAGCGAGAGGGAGCCTCCCTTGCGCCTGATCCGTCCGAATTCCTTTTCCAGCGTATCCATCAGGAACCGGCGGTTGTAGAGGCGGGTGAGCGGGTCGGTAATGGAAAGAGCCCTGAGCAGTTCGTTGGACCGCTTCAGCTCATCCTGGAGCGCCTTGATCTTGAGGTGAACCCTGGTCCTGGCGATCAGCTCCCCATCGTCGAACGGTTTGGTGAGATAATCGCTCGCACC
This sequence comes from Geobacteraceae bacterium, assembly GCA_035490915.1. Lineage (GTDB taxonomy): Bacteria > Desulfobacterota > Desulfuromonadia > Geobacterales > Geobacteraceae > JAMPXD01. The sequence continues at coordinate 12,242 of DATJLB010000231.1, read as the reverse complement.
GGTTTCCAGCCCCCTGATCTTGAACTCCCGGTCGCCCCGTCCCGTCAGCATGATGACCGGAATGTCCTTCAGATCTTCGTTGCTCTTCATCAGCGCCATGAACTTGAAGCCGTCCATCTTGGGCATGATCAGGTCGCAGAACACAAGATCCACCTTGTTCTGGACGAGGATCTTGAAGCCTTCGACGCCGTCCCGCGCCTCGTGGCAGTGATCGAACAGAGCCACCTCCCTCAGAGTGCGAACAATCTGGGAGCGCATCGAATCCGAGTCGTCAATTACGAGGATGCTGATTGACATGGTTACCACCGCTTGGAAGTCAACCCTCTTCCGAGACTATGTCCAGAAACTGTTTGAGAATGGCGGCTGTCAGCCCCCAGATTTCGTCACTTCCATACGTATAAAAATAGACCGGCTGGGTCCGCCCCCGCCAACTCCAGTCCTCGGCGCGGAAGATCTCCGGGCGGAGGAGGTGGAAGAGGGGAACCTCGATAAGCCGTTCAATCTCGCCGGCATTGGTCCGGAACCGGGGGTTTTCGGGAACGATCCCCACATAGGGGGTTACCAGATAGTCATGGATGGAGTAGAAGTCGTCCAGCACGCCGAGTACGTCCACGTCGGCAGGGGCGATCCCCACCTCTTCCCATGTTTCCCGCAGAGCGGTCTCCAGGGCATCGCGGTCTTCCGGGTGGCGGACCCCGCCGGGAAAGGAGATTTCCCCGCGGTGGTGGTGGAGCTGCTCGGTCCGCTTGGTAAACAGCAGGTGCCAGGTCCCGTCCTTGACGTAGAGGGGAAGGAGAACCGCGGCCGGTACCGGGCCGGGCGCCATCTCCACCCGCGGGTGAGCGGCCAGGGCCGCTCTGATTCTCTCGGTGAAATCCATAAAAACTCATAAAAACCCGTTCAATGTTCAAAGTTCAACGTTCAAGGTTTAAACTTCGAACATCGAACGTCGAACTTTGAACTGTTTTTACAGCACCGGTTCTTTCGCCCGCCGCTTGAGTTCCGCGATGGTGGCGGCGTAGTCGGGGCTGCCGAAGACCGCGCTCCCGGCCACGAACACGTCGGCGCCCGCGTGGGCGATCCGATCGATGTTGGAGGTCTTTACGCCGCCGTCCACCTCCAGCTCCGTCTCCAGACCACGCTTGTCGAGCATCGCCCGGAGGGCATGGATCTTGGGGAGGCATGCCTCGATGAACGACTGTCCGCCGAAGCCGGGGTTGACGGTCATCAGGAGCACCAGGTCGAGCTCTTCCAGGATGTAGTCGAGGAGATTGAGGGGAGTGGCAGGGTTGAGCGAAACACCCGCTTTCTTGCCGAACGACTTGATCAGCTGCACGGTCCGGTGCAGGTGGTGGGTCGCTTCGGCGTGCACGACGATGATGTCTGATCCTGCCCGGGCGAACTCGGGGATGTAGAGGTCGGGATTTTCGATCATCAGGTGGACGTCGAGCGGGAGGTCGGTCACCTTTCTGACCGCTTCCACCACCAGGGGGCCGATGGTGATGTTCGGCACGAAGTGGCCGTCCATGACGTCCACGTGGATATAATCTGCGCCCGCCGCGGCTACGGCCCGCACTTCGTCTCCGAGCCGGGCGAAATCGGCGGAAAGGATGGACGGCGCGATCTTTTTCATGGGGAAACCTCCGAAAGGCTCTTTCAAATTTTTTTAAGTCCAAACGGATTCGGAAAAAGCTCCAGATGCAAGGCGCCCAAGGAACGGGGTGCGAGGCGTAGTACCCATGGGCATAAACAGCGCTACGTTGAGCGCCACGTGACGAAGGGCAACGCCGCAGATGGACTTTTTACGGATCCGTCCGACGCAGTCGGGCGGCGAAGAAGCCGTCCATTCCGTGCCTGTGCGGCCAGCTCCTGAAGCACCCCTGTTCCGTGAAGAGCTCCTTATAATTCGGGAACAGTTCCCGTAAATCTTCTAGCACAAAATCGGAGCGCCGGGAAAGAAAATCGTCAACAACCGCCTCATTTTCTTCTCGCGTGGTGGAGCAGGTTGCATAGAGGAGGGTCCCCCCTTCGGCCAGCCGGTCGGCGACGTTGCCGAGGATTGCTTTCTGGATTGCGGCCAGTTCCGCCACGTTCTGAAAGGTCTTCCACCATTTCCCTTCCGGGTTGCGCCGCAGGACGCCCAGCCCGGAGCAGGGGGCGTCCACGAGGATCCGGTCGAATTTTCCCTCCCCCAGGGGATGCAGTGGCCTCGTCGCATTGAGGGGGAGGGTGGTTATGATGGTGAGGCCGAGTCGGGTTGCGGTCTCCTCGATCAGTTCGAGCTTGCGCGGGGCGGCGTCGCAGGCGAGGATGGTGCCCCGGTCCTCCATGAGCTGGGCCAGATGAGTCGTCTTCCCCCCCGGAGCGGCACAGATATCGAGTAGTCGCTCGTCGGGGCGGGGGGCGAGGAAGATGGAGGCGAGCTGGGACGATTCGTCCTGGACCGTGAAGAGCCCCTCCCGGAAGCTGGCGAGAGAGGCTAGCTGGACCGGACCGGAGAGGTGGAGGGCGCAGGGGGAGAAACGGGCGGCTTCGGCGGCGACCCCTTCGCAGGCGAGGCGCTCACGGAGCGCCTCCAGGGACGTTTTCAGGGTGTTGACCCTCACGGTGAAAGGGGGTGTTGTCAGGATCGCCTGGGCCAGAGATTCCGCCTCCTCGGGTCCGAGCTGTTCGATCCACATCTCGGCTATCCAGCGAGGCGTGGAGAAGCGGGCGGCGAGGGAGCCCGCCGGGTCGGTGCCCGGGTCGGGGTAGCGGATGGCGGCCCGGTCCCGGTCTCCCCTGCGGAGCACCGCGTTGATGAAGCCGGCGGCCCGCGGGGCAAGCGTATGGGCGAGCTTCACCGTTTCGTTGACGGCGGCGGATACCGGAATCCGGTCGAGATACAGTTCCTGGTACAGGCCGAGGCGGAGGAGAATGAGGACCGCCCGTTCGAGTTTTTCCACCTTTGTGCTGGAGAACTGGTCGATGATGTGGTCGAGGGTGCCGCGCCTGCGGAGCACCCCGTAGACCAGTTCGGTGAGGAGCCCCCGGTCCGGTCCCTGCAGGGCGCCGATTGAAAGCTCCCGGTCGATCAGGATGTCGGCGTAGGAATGTTCCTTCTCGACCCGGAGCAGGATGTCGAAGGCGGCGCGGCGGGGGTTGGTAGTCGTCACATGTATATCCTGTGTGGGCGGGCGCGGTCTTCCGACCATCTCGCCGCCGTGTCCTCGAAACCATGCCTCAACGTAGCCTGGCTACGCCTCGGCACGGTTTCTGCGGGCCGGCGACGATCTGGCCGAAATCTCGCGTCCGTTTAGTAACTTCTTTCAAGTTCGGGATTATAAAGTAAAAAACGCGGAAGGGGAAGAAAAGCATTTCCTTCCGCACTTCCGCGCTTCTGCCTTCCGCGCTGCCCTACCGGCGGTACGCCATCTCCTCCAGCCGGCGCACCCGTTCCTCCAGGGGTGGGTGGGTGGAGAAGAGGGACATCAGCCCGCCGCCGGTCAGGGGGTTCACGATGAACATGTGGGCGGTGGCCGCATTGGCCTGCATCGGGATCTGCTGGTTGGCAATCTGCAGCTTCCTGAGGGCGCTGGCGAGGTAGAGGGGATGGCCCGAAACCTGCGCGCCCCCTTTGTCCGCCTCGTACTCCCGGGCGCGGGAGATCGCCATCTGGATCAGCATGGCGGCGATCGGGAGGACGATGGCCATGACGATCAGGCCGAGCGTACCCCCTCCCTCCTCGTCCCGGTCGCGGCCGCCGCCGAAGATGGCGGCCCACTGGGCCATGTGGGCGAGATACGCGATGGCGCCGGCAATGGTGGCGGCGACGGAGGAAATCAGGATGTCCCGGTGCTTCACGTGGGAGAGCTCGTGGGCCATAACGCCGAGGAACTCGTCACGGGTCAGGATCCGCATGATTCCGGTGGTTGCCGCCACCGCCGCATGTTCCGGGTTTCTCCCGGTGGCGAAGGCGTTCGGGGTCTCGGACTGGATGATGTAGACCCGGGGCATCGGGATTGCCGCCTGGACGGCCAGTTGCCGGACCAGCCCGAAGAATTCCGGGTAATCCGCCTCGGTCACCTCCTGCGCGCCATACATGGCGAGGACGATCTTGTCGGAAAACCAGTAGGAACCAAGGTTCATCACTCCGGCCATGATCAGGGCGAGGGTCATGCCGTGCCTGCCGCCGATGGCGCCTCCTGCCATCACCAGCAGGACGGTGAGCAGCGCCATCAGGAATGTGGTTCTCAGTGCGTTCATTGCTGTACCTCATTATCACTTTGGTTGGTTTGCATCCACTGCACCCCTTAGTATAAGCATTGCCGGAAAAAACTGCAAGGGGTCCCCGGCCGGCCCCCTCGCTTGACTTCGCGGCGTGCCCGGCTAATCTTGATAGCAAGAGGTCAAGTTCAGCGAGGAGGTTTACCATGGCACATGAGATCATATGGGAAGCGGAATTGAACGCAGCGCTCACCCGGGCGCAGGCGGAGAAAAAGCCGGTCCTGCTCGATTTTTTCAACCCTGGCTGAATAGGCTGCAAACAGATGGGTGCGGTCACGTACCCCAATGAAAAGGTGGCGGAATTCGTAATGAACCGGATGGTGCCGATCCAGGTCCTGGCCGACAGCCCGCTGGCGACCGAGTTCAAGGTGACCTGGACCCCCACCATCACCGTGCTCGACTACTACGGCAAGGAGCATCACCGGACCGTCGGCTTCTTCTCGCCCGAGGAGTTCATCCCGTCGATGCTCCTCGGGATGGGAAAGATCGACTTTGACACAGATCAGTTCAACGATGCGATTATCCATTTCGACACGCTTCTGAAGGACTACCCGAAGAGCGCCGCCGCGCCGGAGACGATCTACCTCCGCGGGGTGAGCCGCTACAAGGCATCCCATGACGCCAAGCCCCTCAAGGAGGCGTACGAGAAGCTGAAAGCGGATTACCCGGCAAGCGAGTGGGCCAGGAGGGCGGAACCGTATGGCCTGTTGTAGGATATCCTGCGGAAAAATAGGGAAGTACACACATCGGGGGCTTCATTGCCCCCTTTTTTTGTGGTATGGTGCGCTTTAAGAATCCCGCGGCGGATCAGGAGGCGGTTTGGACCACTTTCTCTTCGGTTTGGTCATAGCGGCAGCGGCCGTGCTTTCGGTCCTCTCGGCCTGTCATGCCCTGCTGTTCAAGCGGGACCCGCGTGCCGCCTTCGGCTGGGTCGGGATCACCCTAAGCGTTCCCGTGGTCGGCCCGTTCCTCTACTGGACCATGGGGGTAAACCGGATCCACAGGCGGGCGCGGCAATGGCTCGAAAGCGGCCGCCGCCTGACGGGGTGGGCGAGCTTTCCGGAGGGGCGCGGCGAAGGAGCGGTGCTCTCTCTTCCTCCGGAAGGGGAGCATCTGGCGGAGCTCTGCAGGCTGGGGGACCGGGTGGGACGCTACCCCCTACTCCCCGGCAACCGGATCGTCCCCCTGAAAAACGGCGAAAACGCCTATCCCGCCATGCTGGAAGCGATCGCCGGGGCGAGACATTCGGTCCACCTGAGCACCTACATCTTCGACGGGGATACGACGGGACGGCGCTTCACGGACGCCCTGAAGGCTGCCGCCGACCGGGGGATCGAGGTCAGGGTGATCGTCGACAGCCTCGGGGAGAAGTATTCCCGCCCCACGGCCCGGAGGCTCCTGAAGCATTCGCTGGTGCGGGTCGGCCGGTTTCTCCCCCTGAGCCAGGAGGTGTACGTCAACCTGCGCAACCACCGGAAGATCCTGGTGGTGGACGGCAAACGGGCGTTTACCGGTGGGATGAATATCGGCAGCCGGCACGTGGCTAAGGACGGGGCCGCGGCACCGGCGGTGGTCGACCTCCATTTCATGGTGGAGGGGCCGGTGGTTGCGGACCTGCAGCGGGTTTTTCTCGGCGACTGGCATTTCGTGACACGGGAGATCCTGAACGACTCCCGCCTCTTCCCGCCGCTCGCCCCCGCCGGACCTGCCCTGGCGCGGGCCATCAGTGACGGCCCGGACAAGGAGTTCCACAAGCTCCACCTGATCATCATGGGTGCCCTGGCATGCGCCCGGCGCCGCGTCCGGATCATGACCCCGTACTTCATCCCCGACCAGCCGCTCATCTCGGCGCTGTTAACCACCGCCCTCCGGGGGATCGAGGTGACGCTGGTCCTCCCCGCCGAAAATAACCTTCCCTTCGTCCACTGGGCGACCCGCTCGTACCTCTGGGAACTCCTCCAGCACGGGATCAGGGTCTTCTACCAGCCCCCGCCCTTCGTCCATACCAAGCTGCTCCTGGTGGACGGGGTCTGGAGCCTGATCGGCTCGGCAAACCTCGACCCCCGGAGCCTGCGGCTCAATTTCGAGCTCGACCTGGAGGTGTACGACGCGGCGTTCACCGGGGAGCTGGAGCGGGACTTCATGGCGACGGTGGCAGTCTCCCACGAGGTGACCCTGGCGGAGGTGGACGGCCGGCGGATTGCGGAGCGGCTCAGGGACGGGGCGGCGAAGCTCTTTTCGCCGTATCTGTGAAAACTTACTAGGGGCGGCGGTACTTCTCGATGTTCACCAGCGACCGCTCCAGCGCCTCGCGGCTGTGGGCCTCGATGGTCCAGGCGGCGTCCGGCGCATACTGCTCCATCAGCCGGAAGAAAAGCTCGAAATCGATGTTCCCTTCCCCGAGCGGGGCGTGATCGTCCTTCTCCCCGAAGTTGTCGTGGATGTGGGTCTCGGCGATGAAGCCGCCCAGCTCCGCGAACCACTCCTCCATCCCCACCTTGCCGAACATGTTCCAGTGCCCGACGTCGAAGCAGTGCCGGATATGCGGGGAGTCGATCTCTTCCAGGAGGGCCCGGAGCGTCGACGGTTCCTCTTCAAAGATGTTCTCCACGGCGATCGTGCAGCCGATCGCCTCCGCCCGCTCTCTGACCGTGCGCCAGCAGTCGATCGAGTGGCCGAGCCAACTCTCCTGCATCCCGCCGTAGCGCCACTTGTCGTAGCCGGGGTGGAGGACCATCACCCGCGGCTTCAGGATGGCGGCGGCGTCGAGCGCCTGGCGGAAACGATGGGCGGTCGCGTCCCGCAGGAACGGCTCGGCCGAGCCGGGGTTGAGGTCCATGAAGGGGCCGTGGATGGTGGTCGTCTGGCCGTTGCGGGCAAGCGTCTCGGCAATCGTCGCGAGCTCTTCCGGGATCAGGGTGTCGAGGACGTCAGCGGGGAGAAAGATCTCCGGATTGATCCGCCGCTCCAGGATGAGGGGAAGGTTCTCCCGCAGGAACGGATAGGGGACGTGGGCAAAAATCTGGTTATTCATGACGATGAGGTTCTCCCCGGTGTTTGTTGATGACTGAGTCGGCACAGATCTCGCAGTTGATCAGCTGCTCCAGTTTCTGGATCGCTTCCGGCTCGCCCAGGACGATCAGGGTGTCGTGGGCCTCGACCCTCGCGTGGGAGCTCGGGTTGAAGACCATCTTGCCCCCCGACTTCTTGATGCCGATGATGATCACGCCGGTCTCTTTGCGAAAGCCGGAACTGACGAGGTTCTCGCCGATGAAGCGGGAGTTGTCCGGAATGGTGATCTCCTCCATCTGGAGCTCCAGGTGCTCCCGGCCGGTGGCGATCTCGATGAAGTCCACCACGTTGGGACGCAGGATCGCCTGGGCCATCCGGCTCCCCCCGATCAGGTAGGGGGAGACGACCTTGTTGGCACCGGCCCGTTTCAGCTTGATCTCCGATCCTTCTTCGCCGGAACGGGCCAGGATGTACAGCTCCGGGTTCAGGCCGCGCGCGGTCAGGGTGATGTAGACGTTTTCCGTGTCGGAGGTGACCACCGAGATGAGCCCCTTTGCCTTCCTGATCCCCGCTTTCAGGAGGGTCTCGTCGTCGGTGGCGTCGCCGCGGAGGAAGAGATACCCCTCCTCATTCAGCCGTTCGATAATCTCGCCGTTCTTCTCCACCACCACGAAGGGGAGCGGCTTGGCGGAGAGCTCCTTGCAAATGAGCGACCCCATCCTCCCGAATCCGCAGATGATGTAGTGGTCCGTGAGGGCCTCGACCATTTTTTCCACTTTTTTCCTCCCGATGATCCGTTGGAACTGTCCTTCGAACATGATCTGGGCAAGGCTCCCCACCAGGTAGCCGAGGACGCTGACGCCGAACACGATGAGGAAGACGGTGAAGACCTTGCCGGCGTCGGAGAGGTCGTGCACCTCCCGGAACCCGACCGTGCTGAGGGTGATGACCGTCATGTAGAGGGCATCGAGCGGGCGCCACCTCTCGATCGTCACGTAGCCGACCGTTCCCAGGGTGACCAGGATGAACAGTACCAGGATGGAGTTTTTCAGATGCCGGACCGGGTCCATTGGCTGCTCCTCAGGCGCTAGATTACTATCAGAAACCGGAAATGGCAAGTTTTTGGTTGCGGGGAAGGCACTCCGATCGGGATGAGCCGCGTGATTTTCTTGACATTTTTTGTATACTGTATACAATACCTCGACTTCGTGCCGGGAGACACCCTATGAAAAAACACGTGGAGAAGCACCTAACCCTGCGGGAGAAGATTCTCGAAACCATCCGTGACGCCATCATCGCCGGGGCGCTGAAACCGGGCGAAAAGGTGGCGGAACCGGAGCTCGCCGAACGGTTCGGCATCAGCAGGACCCCCATAAGGGAGGCCTTCCGCCAGCTGGAGTCGGAGGGGTACCTCACCGTCATCCCGCGCAAGGGTGCCGTCGTGGTCTCGTTCTCCGAAAAGGATGTGGAGGAGTTTTACGCCATCAAGAGCATCCTCGAGGGGTATGCCGCCCGCAGGGCATGCGAGAACCTCGCCCCCCGGGAGCTGGAAAAGCTCCAGACGATCAACGGGAAGCTCCTCCATCTGGCCAACGACGGCGACATCAAGAACTTCTTCAAGGTGCACAACGATTTCCACGAACAGTTTCTCCGGGCGGCCGGAAACGAAAAGCTCTACGACCTGATCTCGAACCTGGTGGGGAAGTTCCAGCGTCTCCGGATCGCTTCCCTCAGCCTGCCGGGCAGGATGCACATATCGGTGGCGGAGCACGAGAAGATCATCGAGGCGTTCCGGAAGAGAGATGCGGAGCTGGCGGAGCAGCTGGTGCGCAAGAATGCCGAATACGGCGGCAAGGTCCTGGTGCAGAGCACGGATGGGAGCCGGCCGCTGAAGCCCGCCGAGAGGACGGCATCCCTCCACATGGACCTGTAGCGAGCGGGCGCGGTCTTCCGCCCATCTCGCCGCCGTGTCCTCGGCTCCTCCTTGTGCGGCGTAGCGCTGCTACGCCTCCGCGGTGAGCCTGCGGGCCGGCGACGATCTGGACGAAATCTCGCGCCCGGTTTGACTCGCGTCCCTTAATTATCGACCCTCCTCTCTTTTCCCTGCTCTTTCTCTTTTTCCCCCCATTTGTGCAGATTCGCTTGACACCATGTATGAGCCCGCAGTAATGTGTGGCCATGCTGAAGAATATCCCGAAAGTCGACAAGGTACTGGAGTGGCCGCGAATCAAGGCCCTCCTCGGTGACCATCCCCGGCCGGTCCTCCTCAAGGCGGTGCGGGACGTGCTGGCGGCCCTCCGTGCCGAGGCGCTCGGCGGGAAGGCCGATGCGGCCGCGTTCTCGGAAGATGCCGTGGCGGACCGGGTGGGGAGGGAGCTGGCCGTGGCCGGCGCCCTGAGCCTCAAGCGGGTGGTGAACGGGACCGGCGTGGTCATCCATACCAACCTCGGCCGGTCGCCGCTGCCGGAGCCGGTCCGGCAGGCCCTGAACGACATCGCCTTCGGCTATTCCAACCTGGAGTTCGACCTGGAAAGGGGCGAACGGGGAAGCCGCTATTCCCACGTGGAGCGACTCCTGTGCGAGCTGACCGGCGCCGAGGCGGCGCTCGTCGTCAACAACAACGCGGCGGCGGTTCTCCTCGCCCTTTCCTCCCTGGCGGCCGGGAAGGAAGCGATCGTTTCCCGGGGGGAGCTGGTGGAGATCGGCGGCTCTTTCCGGATTCCCGACGTGATGCGGCAGAGCGGTGCGATCCTCAGGGAGGTCGGCGCCACCAACCGGACCCATCCCCGCGACTACCGGGGCGCCGTTACCTCCGAAACCGGCCTTCTCCTCAAGGTCCACACGAGCAACTTCGCCGTCGTCGGCTTCACCTCCGAGGTGACCGCCGTCGAACTGGTGGCCATTGGCAAGGAGTGTTCCCTGCCGGTGATGGCCGATGTCGGGAGCGGCAACCTGATCGATCTCGCGGCACTGTTGGGGAGCTTCGAGCCGACCGTCCAGGAGTTCGTCCGGGCAGGGGTGGATGTCGTCACCTTCAGCGGCGACAAGCTTCTCGGCGGCCCCCAGGCAGGGATAATCGTCGGCACGAAGCGCTGCCTTGAGCCGATGAAGAAACATCCGCTCCTGCGAGCAGTCCGCATCGACAAGCTGACCCTGGCTGCACTGGAGGGGACGCTCCGACTCTACCGCGACGAACGGCAGGCACTTGCAGAGATCCCGACCCTGCGCATGCTGGCGGCAACCGCCCCCGAGCTCACTGCCCGTGGAAGGTCCATGCTGCGCCGCCTGCGTCGGGCGATCCCCGCAGCGGTAAACCTGACGCTGGTGAGCGGCTCTTCCCAGGTGGGAGGGGGGGCACTTCCGCTTCTGGAGCTTCCGACCGCCCTGATCACGGTCGAGCTGGAGGGGTTTTCCGCCCAGAAGCTGGAGCTGAGGCTTCGGAACTGTGCCGTTCCTGTCATCGGCAGGATCTGGAAGGATCGATTCCTCCTCGATCTGCGCACTCTGCTGGATGACGACGTTCCCCACCTGATTGCCGCGCTCCGCTCCCTCGTGAAATGAGGGGGGGCTCCAGCACGGGCCCAAAAAAACCGGACAAAAGTTGAATTTTGTCTGGTTTTTTTTTTCTTTTCTTGTATATTAATAAAACGCTTTTATATATATGGTGCATTTTGTGTTCAAACTAACGAAAACAGGGCATTTTTTAAACGGATATCCGTTTTATTTTTACCACTCGGGACTCTTTCACGGAAACCGCCATGAAGGTTAGTGCACTTATCCCGGCAGCAGGGATGGGAAAGCGGATGGGAGCGGGGGTCAACAAGCAGTACCTGCTGCTTGCCGGGACACCGATCGTGGCGCACACCATCGCGGTCTTCGAAAACGCCCCTTTTGTCGACGATATTTATCTGATCACCCCCGAAGCGGAAATCCCTTACTGCCGTGAGCATGTGGTCGAGCGCTACGGCTTTTCCAAGGTCCGCCGGATAGTGGCCGGGGGTGCGGAGCGGCAGAACTCGGTGCTGAACGGGCTGCGGGCCGTGTCGGACCCGCGGGACGACGATGTGGTCCTGATCCACGACGGAGTACGGCCGTTTATCCCGGTGTCGGTGCTGGAGCGGGCGGTCGAGGTGGCGGTGGCACAGGACGGCGCGCTGGTTGCGGTGCCGGCCAAGGATACCGTCAAGGTGGTGACGGACGGCGTCGTCAGGGCGACCCCGCCGCGGGAGACCCTCTGGCTCGCCCAGACACCGCAGACCTTCAAGTACGGCGTGATCCGGGCCGCCCACGAGATAGCCGAGGCGGAAGGGTTCGTCGGTACCGACGACGCCATGCTCGTGGAGCGCCTGGAAAAGGAGGTCCACATCGTCATGGGGGATTACCGGAATATCAAGATTACGACGCCGGAGGACCTGATTTTAGCTGAGGCGTTCCTCCGGGAGACGGCTCCGTAAAAAGTCCATCTGGCGTTGCGCAGCGGCCGTGATGCTCCGCCCACGGTCCTGGCACGCCTTGCATCTGGAGCTTTTTCCGAAGCCGAAGGTTTATTTATCAATCTTAGTACTGAGGTTAAAGTGATGCGTATAGGCCACGGTTACGACGTCCACCGCCTGGTGGAGGGGCGGAAACTGATCCTCGGCGGGGTCGACATCCCCTACGAGAAGGGGCTTCTCGGGCACTCGGACGCGGACGTCCTTCTCCATGCCATCTCCGACGCCATCCTCGGCGCGATCGCCGAGGGTGACATCGGCAAGCATTTTCCCGACACCGACCCCCGCTACAAGGGGGCAGACAGCCTGAAGCTCCTTGCTCATGTGATGGATCTCGCGGATAGCAAGGGGTACCGGCTCGGCAACCTGGATGCCACCGTTGTGGCGCAGCGCCCCAAGCTCGCCCCCTACATTCAGCGGATGAGGGAGAACATCGCCGCCGTCCTCGTAGCAGAGCCTGACCGGGTGAACGTG
>DATJLB010000230.1:0-7489 GCA_035490915.1 Geobacteraceae bacterium | reverse complement strand
GACCTTCGCCGGAATCATGCCCCTCCCCCAAAACAAAGATTTATGGTGATTTGGCTACGACGTCGACGTTAAATTCCTCGCTTACCCTCAATTACTCAGATTTCCCCCCTGCTATGCAACCGCTCACTCACCTCTTTGGCGAACCAGCTTAATTGCAGGTAAAGAGCTCTTTCTTGCAAACGTTTATACACACAATCGAACCTCGCATGTCTACGTAACACTGTTGTTCAACGATGGCACACGCTGGATTGCAAATTGGAACCCCCTTTTCGGCAGGCAAGTTGCCCTTTTTGAGGGGGGCTGGTAATAGACTGGCAACAATTTTCCCGCTTTCATCGAGGATATTTTTCTTGTCTGTAGAAAGTGTCGCCTTTCCTTCCTTTAGTGATTGAAGTAACGGATTTGCCGTGATCTCGTCCTCCTGGCAATAACCGTGCGTTGGAATCATCACTGACAACGAAAGGGCCGAGATCAACGGGATCAATACTTTCGAAAAGCGCATTGGCATGTCCTCCTACGTGGCTTTTGCCACTTACGGGTAGATTTTCACATATTTCGTTTTGTTACCGGGTCACATCGTAGATACAGAAATCCGGGCCGCACTTGGCGTTGGAGAAAACGACATGCAACTGCTTGCCGATTTCGGCGACAAGTGTTTCCTGGTTTTCGTGCAGCATTAACAAGGCCTTGTCGCCAGGGTCAAGCTGTACCTCTCCGTCATACGTTACCACGTTGCGGTCAGTATAATACTCAAACACCGGTCCTTGGAACCAGTTATTGAATGGATGCTGTTCAACGGGAATAAACACGAAACGAGAGAATTGATCGTTTCTCACGGATTTCAATAACGCAATGTCGAGCGTATTTCCCATTTGATTTTCCAGAAGTTCGCGGTACGCAGTCCAAGATGCTACCTGCAGCCACACTGCCAGAGCCCCTGCCGCTGTTACCGCAACAGAGTGAAGCGGTACGCTGCTTCGGGCGGTCACGATTGCCAGGACGACCAGGCTGGCTATGGGCAAGCAAAGCCAGAGTTGCCAGAAACTGTGGACATAGCTGCCCTCTCGGAAAGCAACCAGCCAAATGAAAGCAGTGGCGGACGTAATGGACAAAAAGGCGGGCAAAAGCCTCGCGGCGGCATTTCCAGAGTTCCGGGGCTTACTCTTGCGGCTACTCCAAACCCATCGGGCAGCTAAGCCGACGGCCAGAACGCTGATGCTCCAGAGCAACACTCTTCCGAAGTTCATTTCCAGGTATATCTGCTGACGCTCGATCCAGGGACCCAAAGGTTCCATAGCGCCGGAACGACTGGATGCGGCTGTGAGTATTTCGGTGGCGAACGGCCGCCACCCACCGTTCAGCCAGGCAAGGGTGGCAACGACAGCGACAACTCCCGAGAAGGCTCCCGTGCCTGCAGCCAGCGCAGCACGGCCGGCTTCGCGGTCGCCGTTTCGCACTCTCTCCCATGAAAGCCAACATACCGTCATTATCACCATCAGGAGCCCAGTCCAATGGGCAAGCCCTGATAACGCTGCCAACAGCATTGCCGCCATGAGATACGTCCGTCTTGTCCGGCGGAGGTAGAGCGCTACGGCAACGAAGAACCAGGCAGCAACAGCCATCCCGTCGATTTCCTGCCTTATGCAGGCCTGGTTGAGGGTAAAAGCGGGGGTGCCGATCAAAACTGCTGTTCCTAGAAACGTTGCCAGCAAGCTTTCCGATGCCACAAGCAGTGAGGTGAAAATGCCTGCTGTTGCGATTATCGCTACACTAACCCCGAAAGATCGAGAGACCCATTCTGCGTCGCCACACATGCGGACGTACAGCTGGAACAAAGCCTTGAACAGGAAAGGCAGATGAGAATAATACCAGACTTCACCGGAAGGTTTTCCCCACGCCGAGTGACGCACAAACGTCAGCCCCAGCTGGGTCTTAGGCGTGTTGAGGAGGATCCCGTTGCGCGCGCAGAAGGTAAACATGGCATTATCGATGTTGTAATGAATCCTGGTGTCCACAAAAGGAAGTGTGAGCCTGGGTACGGAGACCGCAAGCTGCATTCCGACGATTACTGCAAGCAGAAGACCTGCCATGCCGAAGCGGGTTTTCATTGTGACCTCTTTTCACGAGAAAACAAAATGGTGGCTGTCCTCCAAGTTGCGATCAGCAACTTTGTTATGCATACTACTCGATAACTCCCGATCTTCTCTCCCACGCTTCCTTCACCCGGCGCTCCGTTTCTTCCGGCGTTCCCCGGTTGTCGATCACCACCGTGCCGTATTTTTTCTTTTCATCCATCGGCATCTGGGCAGCAAGCCGCCGGAGTGCATCCTCGCGACTTATGCCGTCCCGCACTATCAGCCTTTCCAGTTGGGTCGGCTCGTCCAGGTAAACCACCCACACCTCGTCGACCCGGGAGGTGATCCCCGCTTCGATCAGGAGGGGAGCGACGTAGAAGACTATCTCGGCTCCCGCTTGCTTCAATTCGGCAAGCCTCTGCTCGGCCATGCGGCCGATGGCGGGGTGGGTTATCGCTTCCAGTCGCTTGCGGGCAGCGGGATCGGCGAAGACAATTTTCCCCAGGGTCGGCCGGTCGATGGTTCGGTCGGGCTTCAGGATCGCCTCGCCGAATTCGGCAACGAGCTCCCGGTAGGCCGCTTCGCCCGGTGCGACCACCTCACGGGCAAGCTGGTCCGCATCGACGACTGCTGCCCCCAGCCGCGCAAGAATGTTCGCCACAGTGCTCTTGCCCGACGCAATCCCGCCCGTAAGTCCGATCACCCGCATCCCGCTACCCCTTGCCGGCCGCTGACATGAATACCGGCTCCCCGTCCCTGAGGAGGGTTTTTTCGATTCCGTCTGCCATGACCGCGGTCAGCGTTGGCCGGTAGAAGACGTAGTCCTCGTGGAAGGGTGTGCTGACGGTTCCGCCGAACCCGGAGTTGTCCCCGAGGGCGATGTGGATGGTCCCGAGGATTTTTTCCGCCTCCAGGATATTGTCGGGCCGGGTGGCGCGGTCATTGGTGCCGATCCCGAGTTCCGCGATGTTCCGGTTGTCCGCATGCTCGGCAAACTTCTGCTCGAGCTTCTGGCGATACGGCTCGTCCCCTTCGATGGCAATCACTCTTCCTTTCTCGACGGTGAGCCGGAGGGGGACTGCGAGCTTGCGGGTCGAGGCGTATTCGAGGACCATCACTCCTTCACTGGTCCCCTCCAGGGGGGCGAGGTACACCTCGCCGGCCGGGAGGTTGCCGAAGCTTCCGGGCTCCGTCAGGATGCCGTCGTCCCCCGCTGCCGTCCGCCCCTGCTTGCCGATGCGCATCCGGGTACCGTTCGGGCAGGTCACGAGGAGTTCTTCGGCGTCATTTACCGCGCGCGCCAGGGTGTGGGTCCGTTCCGCCAGGGCATGCCAGTCGACCCGCATGGAGGTGAAGAACATTTCAGGGTCGAAGATGGGAAGGCTCGCAAAGCGCCCTCCCGAGGCGTTCACCAAGGCGCGAAACCTGGTGTGGCTGGTGGAGTTGTTGGCGAGGGCCACGACCACGTCCGCCACATCCTCTTGCCTGCTGAGCACGATCTCCTCTGCCCGCGCCTGTTCATCACGGCTCGCCTCCTTGGCCAACAGCCGGGGGAGAAGGCCTTCGGCGGCGAGTTGGTCCACTGCCCGGCCTCCCAGGACAGAGCGCCACAGCTCCTCCGGCGGCTCGGCACCGGAGGCCGCGGTTGCCGGGAAGGAAAAGAAGGCGGCGTTACCGTACGCCTCGCCGGCGAACCGGGCCGCCTCCACCGCCACCGCCAGAAGCCTCGTGCGTCGGTCGGCGTCGGCGGGGGAGGGTGCCTCGTCGGCACGGATGGTGTCGCTGAATACCACGATCCGCTCCCCTTTCCTGATCCCCATATTCGTCTCGAAGAGCGATGCAAATGCCTCGGTCAATGCCGTCATGTGAGGCCCTCCTTGATGAGCAGAATTACCGTAAGAGATATAACAGAGGAGGGTGCTGCTGACAATCCCAAAGCACCGTCCGCTTTATTTTTCCCTTGATTTTCCACGGAATAGTATGGTAATACTTGCATACTGTATACAATTATGACCGGTTAAATTACTCAATGAATGCAATGAGTTAACCGGTATACCGACATACTTTAATGGTTCCGCGCGGAGGCTTACGTGGCTCAAGTAGTATTTTCCAGCTGGAGTAGGAATATTATCGACAATCGGCAGGGGGGGGAGGCGAAGGAAGCGTCCTTCCGGCTTCCGGTGACCTATGACGGGGAAAAGCCCCTTTCTGCCTTCATGGGGTGGGACGGGATCATCCTCTACAACCGGGACGTGGACGTTCCCGCCATGACCGCCGAGTACATGCGGCGGGTGCAGACCAAATACTGCTGCGGCAAGTGCACCCCCGGCAAGAAGGGGACCCGGGTCATGATGGACCTCCTGGCCGCCATTGTCGAGGGGCGCGGAAGCGAGGCGGACCTCGCCACCATCGCGGACCTGTACGATCTGATGCGGGGGTGCAAGTGCACCCTCTGCCAGAGCGCCACGGTGCCGGTTCTCGACGCCATAACCCATTTCCGGGACGATTTTCTCGCCTGCATCAACGGGAGCAGGAAGCCCGCGGGGGAGTTCCGCTACGTGGAGAAGTACACCGCCCCCTGCCAGGACAAGTGTCCGGCTCACATCGATATCCCCGCCTACATCGAGGCGATCAAGGAGTACCAGTTCGACTATTCGCTCGCCGCGGTACGCGACTGCATGCCGCTGCCGTCAGTCTGCGGCCGGGTCTGCCCCCATCCCTGCGAGACCGCCTGCCGCCGGAAGAACGTGGACGAGCCGATCAACATCATGGTGTTGAAGCGCACCGCGTCCGACTATGAATGGCAGCACAAACTCACCCCCCCCATGCTCGCCTCGCAGGGAGCAGCGGCGGCTGCGGAGGAGCGGAGCTACGCCTACTTCCAGAAGTATCTCCCGGTCGGTCCGAAGGCGAAGAAATCGAAGAAGATCGCGGTGGTCGGGGCGGGGCCCGCGGGGCTTGCCGCCGCGTACTACATGGCGCTCGAAGGGTATCAGGTCACGATCTACGAGGCGCTGCCGGAAGGGTTCGGCGGCGGCATGATCGCCGTCGGCATCCCCCCCTACCGCCAGCCGCGCCATCTTCTCCAGCGGGACATCGACATCATCGCCGGCCTTGGCGTGGAGATCATCTACAACACCCGGATCGGGCAGGACATCCAGCTTGCCGAGCTGAAGGCGAAGTTCGACGCGGTGTTCCTTGCCCCCGGCGCCCACCGCTCGAAACCGATGGGGGTCGACGGCGAGGACAAGGGGTACAAGGGATTCCTCAAGGGGGGTATCGATTTCCTCCGGGAGGCGTACATGGGGAAACCGACCGGGATGGGGAAAAAGGTCGTGGTGGTCGGCGGCGGCAACACCGCCATCGACTGCGTCCGGGTGGCCCTGCGCGAGGGTGCCGAGGTGTCGACGCTGGTTTACCGGCGCTCCCGCAAGGAGATGCCGGCCGACGTCTGGGAAGTGGACGGCGCCGAGGAGGAGGGGGTCCAGTTCGAGTTCCAGGTCCTCCCGACCCGGGTCATTGCCAACGAGAACCACGAGGTGACCGGGGTGGAGTGCGTGAGGATGGCCCTGGGGGAGCCGGACGCTTCCGGCCGCCGCCGCCCCGAACCGGTCGCCGGCAGCGAGTTCGTCATCGAATGCGACACGGTCATTCCGGCCATCGGCCAGGACCCGGACCTCTCCTTCATTCCCTCCGACATGGGGATTGACATCACCAAGTGGAACACCGTGGTCACCAAGTACATCCCGTTCAAGGATGCCGCCGGGAAGGACCTGAAGGACGGAATGGGGAACATGCAGTCACGGACCCTGATCACCGACCTGGAAGGGATCTTCGCCGGTGGTGACGCCGAGATTGGCCCGCTCACCGTGGTCGCCTGCATCGGCTCCGGCCACCGTGCCGCCAAGGTGATCGCCCGCTGGCTGGAGGAAGGGAAGGCGTACCTTACCGACGACGAGCTGATGGAGGATATCCTCAGCTATCTCGGGGTCTACGACAAGAACGAGCAGGTCCCGTGGCTCGATGCGGGGCACCGCGCGCATCAGGCCGAGGTCCACGGCAAGGCGCGGGCGAGCTACAAGAATTACTGCGAGGTGGAACTCGGTTTCACCAACAAGCAGGCGGTACAGGAGGCGGAAAGGTGCCTGCGGTGCTACCGCGTCGCCATGGTCGCCGTATAGGGAAGCGCCACTTTTCCGCCCGGGCGGCGTAAGTCTTCGCGATCCCTTGTGCGGCGTACCTCCAGTACGCCTCCGCGCGATCGCTTGACAGCCTTGCCCGGACGCAAAATTGACGCTTCCTGCAGGACATTCCCTAAAAACTATAGAACGCTCTGAACGCTTAGGAGTTTCGATATGGTCAGTTTGACGATAGACGGCAAGAATGTGACGGTGTCCCAGGAGACGACGATCCTCGAGGCGGCGGCCGAAGTGGGGATCACGATCCCGACGCTGTGCTGGCTCCAGAAGGTTTCCCCGACGGGTGCCTGCCGCGTCTGCGCGGTGGAGATCGAAGGGGTCGATCGCCCGATGACCGCCTGCAACACGCCGGTGAAGGAAGGGATCAAGGTTACAACCCGGTCGGAGAAACTCGACGTTATCCGCCGCAAGGTCGTGGAACTGCTCCTGGTGAACCACCCTCTCGATTGCCCGGTCTGCGACGCCGGCGGGGAGTGCGGTCTCCAGGACTCCTGCTACCAGCTCGGCGCTGCCAAGCAGGAGTACTCGGCACTTCTGGAGCGTCGGCCGATCCGCTACGACTGGCGGCTCCTGGAGAGCGACCCGAACCGCTGCATTCTCTGCGAAAAGTGCGTCAAGGTGGACCACGAGATCGTCGGTGCCGACGCCATCGAGGTGGTGAACTGCGGCGAGGCGGCGATCATCGACACCAAGGACGGCAGGCCGCTCAACTGCGAATTCTGCGGCAATTGCATCGCTGCGTGCCCGACCGGCACCCTGATCAGCAAGCCGTTCAAGTTCCGGGGGCGCCCCTGGACCTTCAAGGTGACCGAGAGCGTCTGTCCCTTCTGTGCCGCCGGCTGCCGGATCGAGTACCACTCGCGAAACGGCCGGGTGGAGCGGGTGACCAGCGAAGATTCCACCTTCAACAGCGGCAATCTCTGCATCAACGGCCGGTTCGGCTACAGCGGCCTCAATTCCGCCAACCGCCTGACCGCCCCGCTCGTCCGGGAAGGGGGAGCGCAGACTCCGACCGACTGGAACGGCGCGATGAATGCCGCGGCCGGAAAACTCAAGGGAATCATCGAGCAGCACGGGGCCGATGCCGTGGCGGGGCTCGGCTCCCCGCGGGTGACCAACGAGGAGAGCTACCTCTTCCAGAAGCTGATGCGGAGCGCCATCGGCACCAACAACATCGATTCCGAGGCGCGCCTCGGCTACGCGCCCGCCCAGGAG
>DATJLB010000229.1:0-6725 GCA_035490915.1 Geobacteraceae bacterium | reverse complement strand
GTCCATCCCGGCGCCGACCTGGTCTTTTCTTCCCCCAACCTGCATCTGGAGGACTTTGGTTTTCGTTCTTCCGGGCAGATCCCGGAGGTGAAAAATCTTTCCGGCAGCATTTCCCTGAATGACGGGCGCCTGACAATCGCGTCCCTCTCCGGGGAGGTACGTCGCACGAAATTCACCATGAGCGGTGAGGTCCCCGATATCGGTACGCCGAATATCACCATTCGCGCCGACTTCCCGTATCTCAGGGGGGAGGACATTGTGCCGTTGTCCCGGCTGAGACGCGCCGGCGGGGATCAGGAACGCGCCGAGGGTATCGTTCTGACAGCACGGGTAACGTCCGCGGCGGGGAGCATGCGGGATATCCCGTTCGAAAACCTCGACACAGAGCTGTATTTGGATAACGACCGGCTGGATGTTCGGTCATTGCGTGTCGGCGTCTTCAGCGGAAGCGTTTCCGGCAGCGGAGCGGCTGATTTTGCCGCGGATGGCGGGCCGACGTACTGGGCACGCTATCACCTGGACCACATCGACACAGCCCGGCTCGTGCGGGCGACAGGCGCGAAACCGCACCTCACCGGGTCGTTGTCCGCAGACGGAGCGTTGGCCGCCCGGGGAAAAACATGGGAGGAGCTGAAAAGAACCATCCACGTTACTGCCGGACTACACATGCGGGAAGGTGAAATTATCGCATTTCCTTCCGCCAACGAAAACGAAGCGGTACATATCCCCTATAACGTGCTTGATGCGAACCTCTCCCTGGAGAAAGACGTCCTGAACGTTCCATGGATGAAGGCGGGCCTGTTCGGCGGGACCGTGTCCGGCAACGGACGGGTCGATTTCGCTGCCGATGGCGGGCCGACGTACCTGGCGCACTATCGCCTGGACCACATCGACGCGTCCCGACTCCTGCATGCGACGGGGGCTGCTCAGCAGCTTGCGGGGGTACTGGCGGGAGAGGGCGAGGTGAGTTTCCGGGGAACTGACGGGGAAGCCTTGCGGAACTCCGTCAAGGGGGATGCGGAGATACTTCTGACCGAAGGTTTACTGCATCTTCCCGAAAGCGACGAACTGAAAACCGCGCACGATATCCCTTTCAAAAAGGTTCAGGCACGACTCTCGTTCGACCGGAAGAAGCTCGACATCCAGTCGGTCAGCATAGAGGCATTTGGAGGGATAATTACCGGGAAAGTCATGGTAGACTTTACTGTCCCGAACGGGCCCGGCTACCGACTCGTCTATAATCTGCAGAACATCGATGCAGCGGATTTCTTCCATGCGTTCGATGTCACGAGGGAACTTTCCGGGCGCCTGAACCTGCAGGGGGAACTGGCCGCCAGGGGCGACGGTGTGGTCGCGCTGCAAAAGACTCTTGAGGGAACGATTGCGATACACCTGGAGAAAGGGGTCATCAAGAGATACGGCTTCATCTCAAAGGTATTTTCCGTTCTCAATGTGTCCCAGTTGCTCGATTTTCGCCTGCCGGACGTGATGACCAGCGGCATGCCGTACGACAAGATTGACGGCACCTACTATATCAGCGAGGGGAGAGTTTCGACCTTTGACCTGACAATTCGCAGCCAGTCGATGAACATGACGATCGTGGGGAATGCCGACATAGTCAGCAGGGAGATCAACGCAAAAATCGCGGTGCAGCCGCTTCAAACCATCGGCAAGATCGTCAGCCGGATTCCGGTCATCGGCTGGCTACTGACCGGCGAAAAAAAACGTTTTCTGGTCGTCTATTACGAGGCAAAGGGGAAGTGGGACGATCCGACGGTAAAGGCCGCCCCGATGTCGTCTCTCTCCCGGGGGATTCTCAACATCTTCAAGAGGATTTTGAATCTCCCCGACGATCTGATCACCAATCCGGGGAAGGTCATCCTGGGGAACTGACATGCAAAGACGCCCCGCCCCCCGTGAGCCTCGGAGACGGAGCGTCTTTTCCGGCAACTCGTCAAGAAGTGCTGCAGAGCCCTATTTGGCGCTTTTTTTCTTTGCCTTCGTAACGGAGATGGCAAAGGCTTCCTTGTAGGTAATGACCACCTCGTCGCCAACCTTAACGTTTTCCAGAAGTTTTGGGTCCTCGATCTTGGCGGTGACGTATTTCCCGTCCAAGGTCTTGAGGGTGACCTCCGGCTTTTTCATATCGATCGACTCGATGGTTGCCGTGACAGTCTTCTGGATCTTAAGCTCACCTGCCGGTTGTTCACCGGCTTTCGCCGTCTCCAGGGAGCCTGACTCCTCGGCGACTTTAGGTGCCTCCCCGGGCTTGTACACCTTGGCGGACACGGCCTCATAGTACTTCACGGTCACTACATCCCCCTTCTTCAGGTGCGCCAGATTCTTTATCCGCGGGTCTGCCCTGACATCGAAGATCCTTCCCAGTTTCCCCTTCAGCGTCACGATCCTTTTGTCCATGTCCACCGCCACGATCGTGGCCGTTGCCGTTGCGTACCGCTCCTTCGTCACCTCTGGCTTTCCCTCGTTCGACGTCACCGTCTTGACCTTCAGCTCGGCAAAGGCCAGTCCCCCGATGGCAAGGACGAGCAGAACTGTGATCGATACTGCTGACAGTTTCTTCATGGCGGCTCCTTTCTGAGGTGTCATCTACTGTCACATCCCGGGCAGCGGGAATCTGAGCGGCTCACCTGAAAGTACGCTCTTCGGCGACACCCGGAAGTCCGCGTCGGATTGTTCTCGAAAAGCTGGCGTCATTGTCGGCCGCCAGCGCATCGTCGTTGATGTAACTTCGTTGCTTCAGCTGCGGAAATGGCAGGCTTTGGTCCAGCAGTCCGCGCTCGTAGGCCATTTCATCGGCATAGCCGTTCACCAGAATGCGCCAGTCCAATCTGACTTTGGGGCTGTAGGGTGACGCGTGCTGCCGGATGTTGGTGGTGCAGTTGTCGGTCAGGGCGTTGTACCACGCGGGATGCTCCTTCAGGCGGTTCACCTCCTGCAGATAGTCGAGGAAAACGCTGCGAATGATTGCCGGCCGTGCCTTCAGCCGGTAGAGATAGACATCTTCGTTGCGGTAGTTGGTGCGCAACCGCACCACATCGCGTTCATCGGCCACCACGTATGTCAGCTCGTACTGCTTGAAAAATCCCTTGACCGTCGAATAGTCCTCCCCTTTCGTCTTGCGGGTTTCGATGGAAAAACAGACGTAATCGTCCCCCTCGAAGCCGAAGCTTATCATGGTGTGGGCTACCAGCGACGACCCCCAATACACCAGATACAGGTCGATGCTGCGGAGTTTGTCCAGGTCAAAGCTCTTGTCGTAGTGGCGTACGGTGTAGTCGGTCTCGCTCCGGTAGTCGCAGTTGCGGATATTGCGGATCGTGACCCGGTTCCCGTCGATCATCGCCCAAGGGAGGACCGCCACGTCGGGCTGCCAGTCCCTGCTGTTGGAAGGCGGGATCAAGAGCCACCAGACGAGCAGAGCCGCGAATGCCGCCAGGAAGATGAGGCGGGCGCGTCGGTTGTTCCATCCCCGGATATCGAGGAACAGCCCCGCTGCCCCGAAACAGATCGCTGCTGCGGGACGCAGGCGTGGCGGGAGATTTGAGTAGTAGATGGCGAGCGTCCCCCAACCGACCATTGCGGCGAAGCAGACAAGTAACAGAATCCTGCCGGCTACCCTGGCGAATCGCTTCATCGCGCCGTATAGCTCCATCGATACATAATGGGTTACTCAACCTTCTTCCAGGCCGAGTCCGGATTGTAGAGCTTCATGGCTGCGGCAGTCTTGCCGGTGCTCTTCCCGAGGTCCTTCTGGTAGACGGTCCCGTTCTGGTTCACGACAAAGGTCATGATGCCGGACGCCCCGTACTGTGCCGGGTAGGCTACCATGGCAAAACCGAGGATCATCCTGCCGTGTACCACGTAATCGAAGGCCCCGCCGTCAACACTCTTTCCCTGCGCCTTCAGGATCCTGAACAGGTAGCCGTGGAACGGGGAGGGACCTCCGTTCTTCGACTTTGCATATCCTTCGCGGTCAGCCTTTGCCGCCAGAGGTCCGAAGGGGCTCTCCTTCTCCCCTTCCTTCGCTTCCCAGTACAGACCGTCCTGTTTCCCCGGCGTGCTGCGGATCTTCTGGGCAAACTCCATGACGCCGTTGCGGTCATGATCTTCGGCCGCATATTCGCGCTGGGCATCCACGTAGGCACGGAGAACGTCGATCACTTCCAGTTCGTTCCGGCCGATCCGCCGGTTCAGAATCTCCTCTTTGCCAGCCCTCGCGTCGAAGCGCCAGGATTTACCTTTCTTCACCACGGGGATCGGAAATGGATAGTCCTCGTTGCCGATGGACAGGACCGCCCTGCCGGTATCAGCGCCTTCGATCGCGTTTTTTTCATCGTAGAGTTTGACGAACCGTTCCCTGCCGGACTTGTCGGCAACCGGATCGCCTGACGTCACGATCTCCCGGGAACCGGAGCCGAGGATGGCGCCCAGTCCCTTGTTATCGTTGTTTCTCACCGCGGCGACGAGGCTTTTCACCGCCTCCTCCGGGGACGGATAATACTTCTGGGCCGAGGCGGATGCCGCCAGTGCCGGCGCACCGCCAGCACTTATGACGAACAGAGCCAGCAGCAGGAGCAGATATTTGGGTGTGTTGCAGAAAGTTATGACCTTCATGCTGTATCCTCCGTATCCCTACCGGTGACAAGGGTTGTCTTTGTCGGCTACCTGCGGCCGCCACCACCACGGAAACCGCCGCCACCGCCCCCCCGAAAACCACCGCCACCGCCGCCGGGTCGGGAAGCCCCGCCACCACCGAAGCTACTCTGGCGGCTTGCCTGGCCCCTGTCGCTTGCCGTCCGCTCCTGACGTCCACTGCCGTACCCGCCGCTGAAGGCGCTGTCCCGCCCGCCCCCGGCAGCGCCGGTACTGGCGCGAGGCGCAGAACCGCGGGCGGCTCCGGCTTGACCTCCCCGCTCCGTGGTCCCCGCCGACGGGCGGGCTCCTTCGCGCCCGGCACCGGCCTGGCCTCCCCGCTCCATGGTCCCTGCCGACGGGCGGGTTCCCGCCCCGCCACCGCGGCCATCTCCGTAACCCCGGGCATCACGCCTCCCCTCCATGGACTTTGCGGCGGACTGACCGTATTTCGTCGCCGTCGCCCTGTCCTTGTAGGCCACACCTTTGCGGTGCTGCGGGTTGTGCTGCCATTTACCCTGGCTGCCGCGGTGGTTCACCCTGTTCTGGTACTTGCTCCGGTCGATCTTGTTGTTGACGTTGATGTTCTGGTTGACGTTGTAATTCACTTCGCCCCCGTTCCAGTTACAGTTGCCCCAGGCATAGCCCCAGGCGAGACCGACCGCGACGCCGGCGGCAAAGTGGTACGCCGGGTAGGCAGGGGGTGGCGGAGGGTAGTAGTAATAGGGTGGATAGGCGGGGTATGGCCACGCGCCGTACACCACCGTCGTGCTGTAGCTCGGGACGTAGACAACCTCGGGATTGGCCGGCTGGATGACGATGGTTTGCTTCTCGACGACGACCTTCTGCTCTTTCGTCGTCTTCAGGTTCCCCGCGTCATACGCCTTCCTCCGCAACTCCTGGATCGTGTCCATCACATCCTTCTGCTGGGACAGGAAGGCGTCGCCTATTTTCGTGGTCAGTTCGAGCTTCTCGCTCATCTTGGAGAGCACCTCGGGAAAATTGACCAGCGACTTGACGCTCGGGTCCCAGGGCTCCTTTTCGAGTTGCTTGGCCAGGACGTCCCCCGCGCTCTGTTGGTGGCTCTTCGCCCACCGGTCGGCCTGAACGATTTCGAGAGGATAGGTCGAGGCCATGAGAATCTGCGCGACCAGCTCGTCGGGGTAGAGGGCAATCGGCGCCAGCAACTGTGCCAGCTCCTCCTTCGACAGCTTCTTCTGAGGGGCCTCGCCCTCCTGCTGTGCCAGTGACTGAAGAGGGAGGACAAACAGAATGACGACGAGGATACTGACCGCTCGCAGCCAAAACGATTTTCGTTTCATACCGGCTCCTTCCTACGCGTTCGGGAACGACGGAAAAACCTGCCGACAAGCCCATACAGCCAGCCACTCGTCAGGAGTGCGGGCAAGGATCGATTATCCGATGGCTATTTGGGGTTGATTTTGGTTATCTTCGACCCCTGCAGCCCGAGCCCGGCCATCAGCCCCTTCTGGGAAAAAATGAAGGCATAGATGTCATCCTTGAGGGTTGACGTGGTCATGCTCTTGCCGAACGCGACCGCGCTCTCCTTGTCCACGATGACGACACTCGGGCCGACACCGACTTCCCACCCCTTGCTCTTGTCGAGATAGGCAAGCGCCGCGTCGTTCATGAAGAACATCGCGTAGCCGAACTTCTGGACACCGGCCTGCAGGCCATAGGAGCCGGCAACGGACCTGTAGTAGCCCACCACCGTGCCATCCTTGAAAAGGGCCCCGTCGCCGTACTGGGCGCCGATGATGAGTCCTCCCTTGAGGATGCCCGGAAAAACCAGGATCCCTTTGGCCTTCTCGGCCAGTTGCTTCGCCGCGGGAGTCTTCTCGTACAGCGTCTCCAGCGCGGCCTTGGCATCACGGCTGATCTCGGCCTTGGTGGCGGCGTATGTTGTCAGCGGGGGAATTGCGAGACACAGCACGAGGGCGGCTATCAAGCAAGCGTGTTTTCTCATGGGCATATTCTCCGTAATGGTTGTAACCACCCGGCTTTCAGGGGGTGACACAGGAGCCGAACACGACAAATGCCTCGCCATCCCC
>DATJLB010000228.1:0-10774 GCA_035490915.1 Geobacteraceae bacterium | reverse complement strand
GACCTTCGGGTTATGAGCCCGACGAGCTACCAGACTGCTCCACCCCGCGTCATTTGAAGTCCAATTTATAACACGGGCGCCAGTGCCTGTCAACAAGAAATTGACCGCTCAGCGATTTTCCCTGTACCAGCGGACAAACGCCCTGATACCGTCCTCGATCGTGGTTTGCGGCCGATAGCCGAGAACGGCGGACGACTTGGTAATATCAGCGTAGGTCCGCTCCACGTCACCCGCCTGCGGCGGGAGCCACTCGATCCTCGCCTTTTCCCCGGTCTCAGCCTCGATGATCGCCAGCAGCCGGGAGAGCTCCACCGGTTGGGATTCCCCCAGGTTGAAGATATCGAAACGCCTTCCATCGCCGCAGGCCCAACCGAGCGCCCGCTCCACCCCGGCGACGATGTCGTCCACGTAGGTGTAGTCGCGACTGGTGCTCCCGTCGCCGTAGAACGGTATCGACTTTCCTTCCAGGATCAGCCGGGTAAACTTTGAAATGGCGAGATCTGGGCGCTGACGCGGACCGTAGACGGTAAAGAAACGAAGACAGGCGATGTTCATCCCGTACAGGTGATGGTAGGTGTGGCAGACAAGCTCCCCAGCCTTCTTGGTGGCTGCGTAGGGAGAGATGGGATGGTCCACCGGGTCGCTTTCCGCGAACGGGACCTTCGGACTGTTGCCGTACACCGACGAACTGGACGCAAAGACAAAGGGGGCGATGCCGGCGGTGCGCGCCGCCTCCAGGAGGTGCATGGTCCCGCGGACATTCACCTCCTCGTAAAAGAGGGGCCTCTCGATGGAAGGGCGGACCCCGGCCGCCGCAGCGAGATGGATGACAGCATCCGGCGCCTCTTGTGCGAACAGGGCGGCGACGAATGCGCCGTCACGGATGTCCCCCTCGCACAGGATGAAGTCGCGCCCGGCGGCTGCGGCGGCTGCGGCCACCTCGCCGATGTTCCGCCGCTTCAGGGCGGGATCGTAAAAATCGTTGAAATTGTCGATGACGATGAGGTCATGACCGGTGGCAACGAGCCGCTCGCAGAGGTGTGAGCCGATGAAGCCGGCGCCGCCGGTTACCAGAATGCGCATGCCGTTAATCCCTGTTCTACGTTCTACGTTCGATGCTCAATGTTAAAACCTTGAACCTTGAACTTTGAACCTTAACGTTGAACCGCCTTATTCGGCGATGACTATCGCCCCTTTGCCCGCCTTGGCCGCAAGCTCGCCGGCCGACTGCTGGGAGAGGTGCTTCCCGATCCTGATCCGGAGCCAGGTCCCCTTCTCCTTGAGGTTCGACTCGACGATGTAGGCAGGGAGCCCCTTTCCAGCAAGCTTTGTCTTCAGCGCCTCCGCCTCCTTACGATCCTGGGTCGATGCGACCTGGACGCAGAATTTGCCGGAGGAAGCGGCCTGCTTCGGCGCCGGGGCGACATCTACGGCCTTCGCCGTTTTGGGCTGGTCCGCCGGATGCGGACCCTGCTCTTTCCGTTCTTCGGCCGGAGCGGCGTCCGGCTTGGCAGGCGGCTGCACCGTCTGTTGCGGGACGGGTGGCGTAACGAGGACGGGCTTCGCGGACTGGCCTCCCGCCACCTTTTTCGGATTCAGGCCGCTACCGATGATCGCCTTTCCCCCCTTGGGGAGGGTCTCGTAAAAGGTGAGCGGTGGGTCCCCCCCTTTGCCTGCCGCTGCCTCGGGGTTCGGATAGGGGGCTTGCGGGGCGGCGCCCTGACTCTTCACTCCAGCAGTCTGGGCAAGCTGCCCCTGGGCAGCCTTCCGCGCCGGTCTGAAGACAAACCACCCGGTCAGGACTCCGAGGGCAAACGACATGGAAATGGCGCTGATCAGGATGACCGTGAAGATCCCTACCGGTTGCTTCCGTGGTCTATTTTTTGCGGCCGGTCTGCGGCCGCTGTAATCCATGACCATCGTTCTAAATCCCTCTCGACGCCTTCATTACCTCTACATCTTTTCCGGGGCGGACACGCCGAGGATGACGAGGGCGTTCTTCAGGGTCTGGGCCACACATTTCAGGAGAAAGAGCCGAGCCTCGGTCAGCTCCCGATCCTCGGTGATCACCCGGTTCTTGTTGTAGAAGCTGTGGAACTGGCCGGCCAGTTCCTGGAGGTAGTAGGTGATCCGGTGCGGCTCGAAGCTCGCCGCACTCCCCTCCACCAACTCCGGGAAGAAGGCAAGCGCCTTGACGAGCACCATCTCCTCGGGGGTCTCGAGCCGGCCGAGAGCGACCGACGCCGGCATGGGAACGGCAAAACCGCGCTCCGCCGCGTTCTCGAAGATGCTGCAAATCCGGGCATGGGCATACTGTACGTAGTATACCGGGTTGTCGAGGGATTGCTGCTTCGCCAGGTCGACGTCGAAGACCAGCTGGGAATCGGGCTTGCGCATGACGAAGAAGAAGCGTGTGGCATCGCGCCCCACCTCGTCAATCAGGTCGCGCAAGGTGACGTAGCTCCCGGCGCGCTTGGAGATCTTCACCTCCTCCCCCCCGCGCATGACGGTCACCATCTGGTGGAGGACATACTCCGGCCACCCCTGCGGGATCCCCTCCTCAAGCGCCTGCAGTCCGGCCCGGACCCGGGTGATGGTGCTGTGATGATCGGCACCCTGCTCGTTGATGACCCGGATGAAGCCGCGCTCCCACTTGTTCAGGTGGTACGCCACGTCCGGGACGAAGTAGGTGTAGTTCCCGTCGGACTTCCGCATCACCCGGTCCTTGTCGTCGCCGAACGCGGTCGTCCGGAGCCAGAGGGCGCCGTCCTGCTCGTAGGTATAGCCGTTGTCGATCAGGCTTTGGACCGCCTTCTCGACGGAACCGTCGGCGTAAAGGCTCGATTCGAGGTAGTAGACGTCGAAGTGGACGTCGAAGGCGAGGAGGTCCTGGTCCTGTTCGCGCCGCAGGTACGTTACTGCAAAGCGACGGATCGCCTCAAGGTCGTTCGGGTCGGCGGCGGCTACAACGTGCTGGTCGCCGCTCTCAATCGTTTCGCCGGCCAGGTAGGCGCGGGCCACGTCCTTGATGTACTCCCCCTGGTAGCCGTCGGCGGGCCAGCGGGGGTCGTCCGGCTCGATCCCGAGGCAGCGCGCCTGGACCGAGAGGGCCAGGTTGCCGATCTGGGCCCCGGCGTCATTGTAGTAAAACTCGCGGGTGACATCCCAGCCGGTCGCGGCGAGAAGCCGGGAGATGGTGTCGCCGATCGCCGCCCCCCGGCCGTGGCCGACATGGAGCGGCCCGGTCGGGTTGGCGCTGACGAACTCGACCTGCGCTTTCTTCCCCGCGCCTACCCGGCTTGTGCCGTACTCGGCCCCGCCCGCGCTGATGTCGAGGAGGATCGAGCGCCACGCCTCGTCTCTGAGGGTGAAATTGATGAAGCCGGGGCCCGCCACCTCGACCCGGGCGAACAGCTCCGACCGCTTCTCCAGCCGCTGTACCAGGGTCTCGGCGATGACGCGGGGGGGCTTTTTTTCGGCCTTGGCAAGGAGCATGGCCACGTTGCTGGCGAAGTCGCCATGCTCCGCGTTGGCCGGCTTCTCGATGATCAGCGCCGGGGCCTGACCGGAACTCAAGGTCCCGTCGGCGGCGCACTCTGCCAGCACTTCGTGGATAAGGGTTCGCAGCGCCGCTCTCATCTCGTCACCCGCTCCCCGTCCTCGTCGATCTTGAAGGAAACGTCCCGCGTGAAGTCGGGACAATGCGCTCCGCCGTCGGACACACAGAACTTCTTGGCGCAGGTTTCACGCCAGGCGCAGATAGCGCACGATTGCTTGCTCATGGTAAACTCCGTAAAAAGACTACAAAGCATGGGACACGGAAGAGGCGGAAAATTCGGATAAAGTCGGATCGCACGGAATCCAGGCTTATCGCTCTTTAAGTGCCGTTAAATCCGCCTTTTCAGATGTGATCCGTGTCCCATTTCCGGTTGGATTTGTGTTACTTCTTTGCCTGGCCTTGCGGCTGGTTCTGCGCCGGCTGTTGGCTTGGAGCTGTGGCAGTCTGCGCGGCAGGGAACTGGTAGATCACCTCGTTCGGCCGCACCAGACCGAAATCCCGCCGGGCGATGCTCTCCAGGTAGCGCCGGTCGCCCTTCAGCGCCTCGATCTCCCGTCGCATCCGTTCGTTTTCCGACTTGATCGCTTCGGCCTTCTTCTGGAGCTCCTCGCGATCCTTGCTGAGGTGGTAAATCCGGAGCAGTCCGCGTTCGCCGAATACGGTGAAAAACAGGATGAACAGTATGAACCCTGCGGGAATGAGGTACATCCTCTTCCGCATGCTACCCTCGCGTCAGTTGCGCATCAAAATAGTCGATGGTCCGTTGCAGGCCGGTTTCCACGTCCACCTGCGGCTCCCATCCGAGCCGTTCGCGTGCCAGGGAAATGTCGGGCTGACGCTGTTTCGGGTCGTCAGCGGGAAGGGGGCGGAACACGATGTGCGACCGCGAGCCGGTGAGCGCGATGATCCGCCGGGCAAACTCCAGGATGGTGGTTTCCGCGGGGTTTCCGAGGTTCACCGGGCCGGTGAACCCGTCCGTCCCCATCATCCGCACCATCCCCTCCACCAGGTCGTCCACGTAGCAGAAGGAGCGGGTCTGCCCACCGTCGCCGTAGACCGTGATATCCTCTCCCCTGAGCGCCTGGACGATGAAGTTGGAGACCACGCGGCCATCATTCACGGCCATCCGCGGTCCGTAGGTGTTGAAAATACGGATGATCCGCACGTCGACCCCGTTCTGCCGGTGATAATCCATCATCAGAGTCTCAGCCACCCGCTTCCCTTCGTCGTAACAGCTCCGCACCCCGATCGGATTGACGTTCCCCCAGTACTCCTCTGTCTGGGGGTGGGTCTCGGGATCACCGTAGACCTCCGACGTGGATGCCTGGAGTATCCGTGCCCGGACCCTCTTGGCAAGCCCGAGCATGTGGATGGTCCCCATCACGCTCGTCTTGATGGTCTTGACCGGGTTGAACTGGTAGTGGATCGGCGAGGCGGGACACGCCAGGTTGTAGATCCGGTCCGCCTCCAGCAGGATCGGCTGGGTGATGTCGTGACGGATCAGCTCGAACGCCGGGTTGGCGAGGAGGCCGGCAATATTCTGCTTGTTTCCGGTAAAGAAATTGTCGAGGCAGATCACCTCATGTCCGTCCCGCAGCAGCCTCTCGCAGAGATGGGAGCCTATGAACCCGGCACCGCCGGTAACCACACTACGCATCGGAAACTCCTGTTCAACGTTCGATGTTCAAGGTCCAACGGTACATGCTAAAAACTTGAACGTCGAACCTTGAACGTTGAACCGCCTGTATTATCCCTCAAAGCATTGCGTGCCGTTCCGGCCTATGGGAAGGTAACGGAACCCCGCCTCCTTCATCCGTTGGGGCTGATAGAGGTTGCGGCCGTCGAAGATCGTCGGCCGCTTGAGCAGCGCCTTGATCTTGTCGAAATCGGGGTTGCGGTACTCGCTCCACTCCGTGACGATGGCCAGGGCATCGGCCCCCTGGAGGATCTCATACGGATTGTGATTGAACGCGACCCGGTCGCCGAAGATCTTTGCCGCCTCCTTTATCGCCTCCGGGTCATGGGCGCGCACGGCCGCCCCCAGCTCCAGGAGCCGCCCGATGATCGCCACCGACGGGGCCTCGCGCATGTCGTCGGTGCGCGGCTTGAAGGAAAGCCCCCAGACGGCGATGGTCATTCCCGCCAGTGGCTTTTCCCGGGACGGGTCGCCGAGGACGGCCTCGATCTTCCGGGGGAGAACCAGCTTCTGCCGTTCGTTGACCTCTTCCACCGCCTTGAGGAGGAGAAAATCGTAGCCGCACTCCTCCGCCGTCCTGACGAGCGCCTTGACGTCCTTGGGAAAACAGGAGCCGCCGTAGCCGACGCCTGGAAAGAGGAAATCGTAGCCGATCCGGGAATCGGAACCGATCCCCTCGCGGACCGCAGCCACATCCGCCCCGAGGCATTCGCAGAGGTTCGCCACCTGGTTCATGAAGGAGATCTTCGTCGCCAGCATGGCATTGGCGGCGTATTTGGTCATCTCGGCGCTCCGGATGTCCATGACGATCAAGCGGTTCTGCTTCCGCATGAAGGGGGCGTAGAGCTCCTTCATGATCTCGGCGGTCCGGACGTTGTCGGAGCCGATCACCACCCGGTCGGGTTTCATGAAGTCATCGATGGCGGCCCCCTCTTTGAGGAACTCCGGGTTGGAGACGACGTCGAACTCGATGACGACTCCCCGCGCGGCGAGTTCCTCGGCGATTGCCTGGCGCACCTTGTCAGCGGTCCCGACGGGAACGGTCGACTTGTCGACGACGATCTTGAAGCTCTCCATGTGGCGGCCGATCTGGCGCGCCACGTCGATGACGTACTGGAGGTCGGCCGAGCCGTCTTCTCCCGGCGGGGTACCGACGGCGATGAAGTTGACCAGGGAGTTCTTCACGGCGGCGGCGATGTCGGTCGTAAAGGAGAGCCGCCCCTCCTCGCTGTTGCGCAACACCAGTTCCTTCAGCCCCGGCTCGTAGATCGGGATGATCCCTTGCTTGAGCCCCTCGATCTTCTTCTCGTCCACATCGACGCAGGTAACGTCATTGCCGCTTTCGGCAAAGCAGGTGCCGGCCACGAGTCCCACGTAGCCGCTGCCGATAACACATACTTTCATATCCTTCTCCCACTCATTGAATAATCTTTTTCATATAGCACAGAAAAGCGCCTTATTCCACCCTTTTCCCGGGAGGTATCACCTTTGCCAACCCCCCGGCCAGGGCAACGAACTCCTCCAGGCTCAAGGTCTCGCCGCGACGCACCCCGTCGATGCCGCAGCCTGCCAGTGCCTCTCCCAGCTCCCGGTCTTCGAGCCCAAGGTTGAGCGACTTCAGACAGTTCCAGAGGGTCTTCCGCCGCTGTCCGAAGGCGGCCTTGACCACCCTGCGGAAAAACGGCTCGTCCGCCACCTCGCACCGCGGGGCCGGGAGGGGAACGAAAGTGAGCACCACCGAATCGACCTTGGGAACCGGGTAAAAGGAACCCGGTTTCACGACGAATGCCCGGGTGATGTCGAAATGGAGCTGGAAGAAGACCGACAGAATGCCGTACTCCTTGCCGCCGGGATGGGCGACCAGCCGCTCCCCCACCTCCTTCTGGAGCATCAGGACCAGCCGGGAAAAGAGCGCCCGGTGGTCCAGAAAGCGGAACAGGACCGGCGTCGAGATGTTGTAGGGGAGGTTGGCCGCCACCTGCCAGAGGCCACCCCAGCGCGGCAGGAGGAGCTCCGGCAGGTCGACCTTGAGAATATCAGCCTGCACGATCTCGACGGTGCCGGACCCCGCAAATTCCCGTTCCAGAAGGGGGACCAGCTGCCGGTCGATCTCAATGGCCACGACCCGGGCCCCCTCCTCCGCCAGAAGGCGGGTGAGAGCCCCCCGCCCCGGCCCCACCTCCAGGATCCGGGAGTCGGCCCCCCGCTCCACGAGATGGGCGATCCGGTCGACAACGGAACGGTCCGTGAGAAAGTTTTGCCCGAGGGCCTTTTTGGGACGATGCTTTTCCATAAAATCCGTTCAAAGTTCAAAGTTCAAGGTTCAAGGTTATAACGTTGGACGTTGAACATCGAACGTTGAACAGCCTTTAAGTCTTTCCGCCAGCCGATCGAGAGGCCAGACCGGGAGGGCATCGAACCCCAGGCCGCTCGTGATCCCGTTTTCCAGGTAGAAATCACCCGGAACGGCAATCATGGCGGCATTGTCGGAACAGAGTGCAGGCGACGGGATGTGGAGCTCAACCCCCCGCTCGCGGGCCAGCTGCTCCATCTCCCGCCGCAGTCCACTGTTGCAGGCAACCCCTCCCGCCACAACCAGCCGGTCGAGACCGGTGGCATCGAGCACGGCCGCGGTCTTCCGGACCAGGACCTCGCAGATCGCCGCCTGGAACGAGGCGCACAGGTCGTTCAACGCCTCCCCCTGTCCGGCAGCGGGATGCTTCCTGACATGGGTCAGGACCGCCGTTTTCAGTCCGCTGAAACTGAAATTGAACGAACCGTCATGGAGAAGTGGGCGGGGAAACCGGATCGCCTCCGGATCGCCCGCGGCCGCCAGCCGGTCGATCACCACCCCACCGGGATAGGAGAGATCGAGGAGTTTCGCCACCTTGTCGAACGCCTCCCCCGCAGCGTCGTCCAGGGTCTGGCCGAGGGTCGTGTAGCGGCCGATCCCGTCGACACGGTAAAGATGGGTGTGTCCTCCGGAAACGGCCAGGGCGATAAAAGGGAAAGCCACCGGCCGCTCAAGGAACGGAGCGAGCAGGTGCCCCTCGATGTGGTTGACGCCGACGATAGGGAAACGACATGCGTAGGCGAGGGACTTGGCAGTGGCGATCCCCACCAGGAGCGCACCTGCAAGCCCCGGCCCCTGCGTGACGGCTACCCCTCCGATGTCGGAAAGGGTAACGCCCGCTTCCCTCAGGGCCTCGCCAATGACCGGAACGATCGCTTCCAGGTGCTTGCGGGAGGCGATCTCTGGCACCACGCCGCCATACACGGCATGGTCCCTCACCTGGGAAGCGACGACGCTGGAGAGCACCTCCCGCCCGTCACGCACCACGGCGGCAGCGGTCTCGTCGCAGGATGATTCAATGGCTAATACGAGCATATAATCCGTTCAAGGTTCGATGTTCAACGTTCAAGGTTGAAAATGCGAAGGGCGTGCGGAACACGCCCCGTTCTTTGCGACTTGTAGCTTTTGTTTTTCATAAGGAGCGTCGATTTTCGATGCCAGGCCGGGGCTTGCCGAGGAGGCGGCGGAGGCGTGGCAGCGCCACGCCGCACAACGACCGACGAAGGCAAACCCGGCGTGGCGCGAAAAGCGGCGTTCCTATAAAAGATTGGCGGCGAGTTCCGCCAGTTCCGAGCGCTCCCCCTTCATCATCGTCACATGGCCGGAAATCGTCTCCCCCTTGAACCTCTCCACGAGGTAGGTCAGGCCGTTGCTGGAAGAATCGACGTAGGGGTTGTCGATCTGGTAGGGGTCGCCGGTCAGGACGATCTTGGTCCCCTCCCCCGCCCGCGTCACGATGGTCTTGATCTCGTGGGGGGTGAGGTTCTGTGCCTCATCGACGATCATGTACTGGTTCGGGATCGAGCGCCCCCTGATGTAGGTCAGCGGCTCGATCTCCATGATCCCCATCGCCATCAGCTCCTTATACCCCTTGGTATGGCGCTTCTCCATCTCGTGCCCGGAAAGGAGGAGTTCAACGTTGTCGAAGATCGGCTGCATCCAGGGAGCCAGCTTCTCCTCGATGTCCCCCGGAAGGAAACCGAGGTCCTTCCCCATGGGAAACACCGGCCGTGACACGAGGAGCCGGTTGTAGACGTTCTCCTCGGCGGTCTTGTGCAGCCCGGCGGCGATGGCCAGCAGCGTCTTGCCGGTTCCCGCCTTCCCCACCAGGGTCACCAGCTTGATGCTGTCGTCCAGGAGAAGGTCCAGGGCGAAGGCCTGTTCGCGGTTGCGAGGGTGGATGCTCCAGACCCCCTCCTTGGCAACCTTTTTGACCGGAACGAGCTTTTTATGGGTCGCGTCGTACCTGCCGATCGCCGTGTGGGAAGAGGTGAAAGTGTCCCGCAGGGTGACGAACTGGTTCGCCTTGAACTCCCCCGCGAGCTCCACCCCCCCCTGGCCGTGAAAGTGATCGATCTGCGCCGCGTCCGTATCGAGCTCCAGGTATCCCTGGTAGAGCTCTTCGATGGCAACCTTGTCCGATTCATAATCCTCGGCGACGAGGCCGATGGCGTCCGCCTTGATCCGGAGGTTGGTGTCCTTGGTGACGAAGATGATCGGGAGGTTTGCCTCCTGCTCCTTGACATCCACCGCCACTGCCAGGATCCGGTTGTCGCCGCGCTCCTCGCGCAGCTCGGGCGGGAGACGCTTCATCACCCGGTCCTCATAGATCTCCACCCGGAGCATCCCGCCGGTTTCCAGCCGGACCCCGGCGGAAAGGGACCCCTTCTGCCGCAGGTCGTCGAGATAACGGGAAACCTGGCGGGCGTTCCGCCCGGTTTCGTTCATATCCTTCTTGAACCGGTCGATCTCTTCGATAACCGTGATCGGGATGATCAGGTTGTTTTCCTCGAATTTGAAGAGCGCCTGGGGATCGTAGAGGAGGACATTGGTATCGAGTACGAAATTTTTCATTTCTCCCTTTCTGTGTCTGTATTTTAAGCGTGAACTTTGAACGTCGAACTCATGAACGTTGAACTATGTCCCGGAGCGCCGTGAGGAACGCCTCGATCTCGCCGGCATCGTTGAAGTAGCCGGGGCTCACCCGCACCGTCCCCGCAGGATACGTGCCGATGGTCTGGTGAGCCATGTAAGCGCAGTGGAGTCCGACCCGGACGCTTATGTCGTGGTCCTGGTCGAGCCGGAAACCGATCTCCGCGGGGTCGTGTCCCGCCACCGTGAAGGAAACGACGCTCCCACGCTGCTCGGCGGTCGCGGGGCCGTGGATGGCAACACCCGGGATCTCTCCCAAGCCGGCCACAAGTTGGGCGACAAGGGCGTTTTCTGCACTGCGGATGGCCCTCAGACCGGTTGCCAGGATGAACTCCACCCCCGACTTCAGCCCTGCAATGCCGGGAGTGTTGAGGGTGCCGCTCTCAAAACGCTCGGGCATGGCTTCCGGTGGCTCCAGCCCGTCGGAATGGCCGCCCGAACCACCCACCAGAAGAGGGACAAGCTCGACCCCCTCGGCAACGTAGAGGAAACCGGTCCCCTGGACGCCGTACAG
>DATJLB010000227.1:0-4256 GCA_035490915.1 Geobacteraceae bacterium | reverse complement strand
AAGACCTCCGGTCGGTCGGTAATGTCAGCCTGATGGTGGCGATCATCTCCGCCATCTATATGGTATTATTTTTTACGGGCGGCTCGGCAGGTCCGGACGGCAAACCCCTTACCCCCCAGAGCAACTACCTCGCTTTTGCCTGCGCCGGCTACACGGTGCTGACCGTAGAGGTCTGGCTGAACGCCTACGGCAAGCTCTCCGCCGGCAAGCTTGCCTGGTCGCTGATTGCCTGGGTCCCCTTCGGGTTGCTGATCCCGTCCTTCATGCTCATGTCGGCAGGAAAACTGCCGTTCTAGACAGGTTCCACATTTCAAACGCGTCGGAGGGAAATCATGAATATCAAAGCTATCGTAGTAACTGCCGCAATCATGGGAGTTCTCGCTGTGCCGGTCATTGCACAGCAGAGCCATGAAGAGCACGTCAGCTGCGAGCTCGCCGCCAAGAACTGCCTGAACAAGGCGGAAATCCTGGAGAAAAGGGTGAAGAAGCTGAACGCCGAGATAAAGAAAGGGAGCACGAAGTACTCGGCGGAAGATCTGAAGGCGCTCGAACAGAAGCTGAAGGAAACGCAGGACCTCCTGGATAAAATCGAGGGAAAAACTCCCGCCAAGTAGCGGGACAGCGGCGACTGAAGAAGAGGCTATTCATTGCAGCTTACGATTTTATCGGGTACAATTTTCTGAACAAGAGGGGCGCGCAGCAGTGCGCCCCTTTACTTTCATCGGCGGGAACACGACAAGGAGAGATTTCTCGGGTCCCGAATGCTGTCAGACACACCGCACATACATGAAATCGACGAAGGGAGACTCTTATGGTCATATCCGACAACCGCCGCCCAAACCGCCCTGCCCTGTTCATCGTGATGATGCTGGCCATTCTCATGGGGGTTGCCGGGTGTGCGACCACGAGAAGCGGCCGGCAAGGCGACATGCTGGTCAAGGTCCTCTGGGAAGCTGGCGACCAGTACGTCGCGATTGAAAAGCAGGACCGCCAGACGGACACCCCGGTGGCTCCCAATTCTCATCCCGCTACCGTCTCCGACGACAGGCTGAGGAGCATGCTCGAGTCCATCGAGGTCCGTCTCCCGGACGAGAACAAGGCAATCCGGCTTTTCAACGAAAACGAGATAACCATCCTCACCGCCAATATCCGCACTGGGCTTGCATCGGCCCGACCCGACGAGGATGTCACGTTCGCCATCATCGGTCACTACCCCGTTCTCATGGGATTAGTGAACGAACGCGAGGTAACGACCGGAAGGGCCTATTGCCGGGATGGGCAACTCAACATCATTTTCGGGGATGTCCACAGGACCGTGAAAGAGAATGAAGACCGCCGCCTCAATCCCTTCGTGCCAGGGTCGCGGGGTACGGCCGCCCCCGGGAAGTGGTCTTTGAAGGCAACATCGGGAGGCGAGCAGTTCGCCGTGAAGCGGGCGGACTGGGTAGCGTTCCCCCTCGAGGGCCCGACCGTTCCTGCTGCCGCACCGGCCGTGCGCCATGATGCAGGCACCGCCGGTACGGGTGACAAAGCGGTGCCGCCGGCCGTTCCGGGGCAACCAGGAAAGTCCGGGAAGGCAACCTTCGAAGAGCGGCTCAGGACGCTGGACGACCTGCATGACAAAAAGCTGATCACCGACGAAGAGTACCGGGCAAAGCGGCGGGACATTCTGAATGAGCTGTAAAGGGGGAACCAATGCACGATCGCGACAGGCTCTACATCAACGGCACATGGGTGCCGTCCCTCGGGACTGGCATCATCGACATCGTCAATCCGGCGACGGAGCAGGTAATCGGGCGCATCCCCGCCGGGACCGCGGGAGACGCCGCGGCAGCGGCGGATGCGGCGCGGAGCGCATTTGATCTGTGGGCCGGCACCGCCAGGGAAGAGCGGGCGGCTTTTCTCGACAAGATTCACCAGGGGGTGGCGGCGCGGGCCGAAGAGATCGCCCGGCTCATCACCGCTGAGGTAGGGATGCCGCTCAAGCTCTCCCGGCGCATCCAGGCAGGGCTGCCGGCTGCCGTCCTGAAGAGCTACGCGGACCTTCTCGGAGAATACCGGTTCGAGGAGCGGCTCGGCACGTCGCTGGTGGTGCGGGAGCCCGCCGGGGTGGCGGCCTGCATCACCCCGTGGAACTACCCCCTCCACCAGGTGATTGCCAAGGTGGCGCCTGCCCTGGCAGCAGGGTGTACTGTGGTCCTCAAGCCGAGCGAGCAGGCACCGCTTTCCGCGTTCATTCTGGCGGAGATCATCCACGAAGCGGGGCTCCCTCCGGGGGTCTTCAACCTGGTAAGCGGCCACGGCGACCCGGTCGGCGAGGCCCTGGCGCGGCATCCCGAGGTGGACATGGTCTCGTTCACCGGATCGGTGCGGGCGGGACGGCGAGTCGCCGAACTGGCCGCGGCGACCGTCAAGCGGGTCTCCCTGGAACTGGGTGGTAAGTCGGCCTCCGTGATCCTCGACGACGCCGATCTTGCCGCGGCAGTCAAGGGGACGGTGGCTTCCTGCTTCCTCAATTCTGGGCAGACCTGCAACGCCCTCACTCGCATGCTCGTGCCGGAATCGCTCTACAACCAGGCTGCCGCCCTGGCCATGGCGGCGGCAGCCGCGTACGTGCCGGGCGACCCGCTTGCCGACGAGACCCGGCTCGGCCCGCTCGTTTCGGAAGTCCAGCGGGAACGGGTGCGGCGCTACATACACACAGGGATCGCCGAGGAGGCCGAATTCCTCCTCGGCGGAGTAGAACCTCCCGAGGGACTGGAGCGGGGCTACTTCGTCCGGCCGACCATCTTCGGCCGCGTCACCCCCGACATGACCATCGCCCGAGAGGAGATCTTCGGACCGGTCCTGTCGATCCTTACCTACCGCGACGAAGACGAGGCGGTGCGGCTTGCTAACGGCACCGACTACGGCCTGGCCGGCGCGGTCTGGTCGGGCGACAGCCGCCGGGCGGAGCGGGCAGCAAGACGGCTGCGAAGCGGTCAGGTCGACATCAACGGCGGCCCCTTCAACCTTCTCGCCCCCTTCGGCGGGTGCAAGCAATCTGGCTACGGCCGGGAACTCGGGCGGTTCGGCCTGGAAGAGTTTCTTTCGGTCAAGGCGATCCAATTGAAGGAATGAGACGGAATATCCTCAACCGCTTGATGTTTGCAAGAGCCCGCCGTTGCGGGCTTTTGCCGTGCAACGAATACCGACGGAAGTCCGCAGCCCTGAATTTTCTTGCATTGACGGTGAAGATCAGTGACAATTGCGGCTACAAAGACAGTTCACAGCCCCTTCCTGGGACAACAGGCGGGGCATACCGGAGGTTTGATGGCTGACAACGACAGTCAAGGCGCCCTGATCGCCGTCGCAACGCAGCTCTTTGCCGCCAAGGGCTTCAACGGAGTGAGCGTGCGGGAGCTGGCCGCAGCCGCGGGGGTGAACCTCTCCATGATTTCCTACTACTTCGGCGGGAAAGAGGGGCTCTACGCCGCGGTCCTCATCGAGCAGTTCGCCCCCCTCAAGCGGGTCGGGGAGATCAAGGCAATGTCCGACGACCCGTTGGAGAGATTCGAGCTTTACGTGCGTGCTACGGTCGCCCGCTACCGGAAAAACCCCCACCTGCTCCGCTTCTACACCAGCGAACTGACCAACCCGACCCCCTGCTTCGAATCCATCGTCAAACCTGCAATCAGAGGGGTTATTCAGACTCTCATCGACACCTTCTCCGACGGGCTTTCACACGAGAGCTTTCGTGACGGTCTCGATCCTGCCGACACGGTGCTGGCACTGGTCGGCATGATCAACTTCTATTTCCTCCTGGAGCCGGCCACCCATGAATTGGTCAACCATTCGGCCGAGCGTGACGAACAGCTTATCGGACACATCATGGACATCTTCACCCGGGGGATCTTGAAATAAGTATACATGTCTACATTTTTTTCGGATGGACTAAAACGAACGTTCGATTTATACTTTACCCATAACGATGCACCGCTGTCGGTCGGTGAAACCGGAGCCAGGAATAGCTGGAAAGGAGCGGGTTATGGAAAAGGAAAGGTTGAGCGACGGGTTGATGCCGAATTTCCTGAGGAGCGCCAGGGACTTCACCCCCATCACGGTGAGTGCCGATTTTGCCGCCATGTACCGTCCTGGCGAGGAAGCATCCACAAAAAAAACCGGGGCTGGCATGGCGTCCAACCCCTTGAACCACAACTATGAAGGAGTTACTACCCGGACCGGACTGTGATCTCTGTTTCTCTGCGTGCTCTTTA
>DATJLB010000226.1:0-3668 GCA_035490915.1 Geobacteraceae bacterium | reverse complement strand
TGGGGGTAATGGTAAACATCGTGTCGGCGGAGGGGTAGTTTATCTGCGATATCTTTAAGTAGACGGGGACCCCTTGCATCAGTCCGTCCACCGTGCACCCGATATCCCCATAAGCGGGGGAGCATGTCCGCAGGAGGCCGGTACTGAAGTCTGCGCCGGCGTACGTGTCTATCTGCAACGGCGTGTAAAGATAGTCAGGATGTCCGGAAAAATTGATGTTCGTGATGGCGAGGGTGTACGCGCTGCTCGATGAGGGGGTAAAGGAGTAATAGCTGGAGGACGCGGCGTCCACCATCCCCGCATGGCTCGCCCCGTCCGCGATCGGGACCGGCGCCCCCGGGCTCCCCTCGCTCTTGATGTCATTGACCGTGATGGTGTAGGTGTCGGAGACGAAACTCCAGTCCGTCGTGTCGATGGCGTAATAGGTGTTTCCGGCAAGGTTGTAGATGCATATCTTGTCACCTGCCTGCGAAGAATCATCCGTGGACGTGTCGCAGCCGTTGTCGTCGACCAGCGCGGCGAATTGATTAGTATAGAGGTTGAATGCAAGATTTGAGTGCGTGTTTGTCAGCCTGATGGCATACCCTCCGGCCTCGTTGGTCTTGAAGTAGTAATAGCTGCGCAGCGAGGAGTAGATGTCGCCCACGGAACCTGCATGCGGCACATCCACACCGAGGAGCACAGGGCTCGACGTGGAACCCTCGCTTGAGTAGGCGTGCGCACCGGTGGCAGCGAGGCAGAGAAGGAAGAAGACAGACAGAAAACAGGCATTACTCCGGAAGTTGCTCATAAGCCCTCCTTTAATAGGGGCTCAAAATCTACCCCTATAGGTTCATTTCATCTACATAACTCATTCACAATGAACAAAGCCGCTCGGTCAGCGCCATGCTGGACAGAGCGGCTTCATGGAATACGTATTTCCGGGCACCGTGCGGCCATCACATCCTTTTGTCACAAAAAATGCCCCTAATTAATACACCCTTATCAGACCTCCTGTCAACGTAAAAGCACGCCCGCCGGTCACTTGTACGGATAAAAAATATAGAACGTCAACGAGAGCGCCGCCAGGACCCACATGGCGCGCGGCACCTCGCGGCGCCTGCCGGCGAGCACCTTGAGGAGCGGGTAGGC
Organism: Geobacteraceae bacterium; assembly: GCA_035490915.1. Lineage (GTDB taxonomy): Bacteria > Desulfobacterota > Desulfuromonadia > Geobacterales > Geobacteraceae > JAMPXD01. The sequence continues at coordinate 2,537 of DATJLB010000226.1, read as the reverse complement.
GAGGAGCCCTGCGGTCATCCCCACACCGATGTTGTAGGTGAAGCTCATCAGGACGATGGTGAGGTAGGCGGGGATCAACTCGGTGTAGTCCTCGAAGTCGAGGCTCGCGACCGGGGCGATCATGAACACCCCGATGATGATCAGCGCGGTGCCGTAGGCGTGCGGAGGGACTGCGGTGGCGAGCGGCGCGAAGAAGAGGGAGAGGAGAAAGAGGACAGCGACCGTGAGCGCCGTGAAGCCGGTCCGCCCCCCTTCCTCGATCCCGGCGGCCGACTCGACGAAGGCGCCGGTCGTGGTGGTGCCGAGGATGGGCGCCACGAGGTTTGCGAGCGCGTCGGCGAGCATCGGGCGCTCGATCTCCGGGAGGTTCCCCGCTTCGTCCAGAAGCCCTGCCCGGGCGGAGAGTCCGACCAGGGTGCCGACCGTGTCGACGAATGCCATCACGAAGACGATCAGCACGACCGGGAGCGCCCTGGGAGAGAGCGCCCCGGCGATGTCGAGCCGGCCGAAAATCGGCGCGGGGTTCGGCGGGAGGCTCACCACTCCCTTCGGGAGCGGGGTGACGCCGCAGGCGATGGAGAGAAGCGTCGCGGCGAGGATGCCGATAATGATGGCTCCCGGCACCCGCTTGACCATGAGACAGGCGATCAGGACGAAGCCGAAGAGGGCGATCAGGACCGTGGGGTCGGAGAGGCGGCCGAGGGTAACCGGCGCCCCCGGAACGCCGGGGGCGACGATGCCGGTCTCAACGAGGCCGATGAAGGTGAGGAAGAGGCCGATCCCGACGGCGAAGCTCGCCTTGAGGGAGAGGGGGATGGCGGCTGCGAGCCAACTCCGGATGCGCAGGACGGTCAGGAGGGTGAAGAGCACGCCGGCGAGGAAGATCGCCCCGAGCGCGGTCTGCCAGGGAAACCCCATCACCTTCACGACGGTGAAGGTGATGAAGGCGTTCTCCCCCATGTAGGGGGCGATAGCGAACGGACGCCGGGCGTAGACCCCCATCACCAGCGTCCCGAAGGCGGCGGAGATGATGGTGGCGGTCATCGACGGCCCGCGGGGGATGCCGGCCGCCTCCAGGATCGCCGGGTTGACCACGATGATGTAGGCCATGGTGAGGAAGGTGGTGAGGCCGGCGAGCGACTCCTGCCGGTAGCCCGTGCCGTACCGCTCGAACTGGAAGTACCGCTTCATTGTCCCTCCACTACATTAGTTTCGAGCTTCATGTTTAAGGTTACGAGTTAAAACCCGAAAGCCGAAACGTGTAACTTGAAACTTTCAAATACCGAGAAGATAGCCGGCAGGGAGGGAACATGCAAGGGCTTTTTCCCTTGGTGCGAACGGTGCAGGAGGTGGTACACTTTTATCGGAGAAGAAATCAACCGGAGGTAACGTTCATGGCGCTTTTTTACGATCCGAAGGACGAGAGGGATCTGGCCAGGGTGAAGGCGATCCTGGACAAGGCGGGGATTGAGTATTTCCTGAGGCGGGAGCCGACAGCGGGGATCGGGCCGATGCAGGTGAACGTGGCGGAGGAGGACATCCCCCTCGCGGAGAAGCTCCTGCGGAAGGAGGAGCTGAAGAAGGAGCCGCTGCGCGAATAACCGCGCCCTCTTCACGGCATCTTTGCCCCGGCCATCTTCGACGTTAGCACTGCAAGCCCTCACCCAATCCCTCTCCCAAAAGAGAGGGCAAGGCATGCTCTCCTTCTCTGGGGGAGAGCTGGAGAGAGGGGCTGCTTGCGGTTGTGCTCAATCGGCCAGGCCAAATCTGCCGCAAATCCGGACGCGATGCACGCGGTCGGCCGTTCACGAACAATACTTTCGCCGACTTGCGACCTTCACTGATCCCCGCCGACACGATCATACTCTCGTAAAGAGCGGCGAATTCTCTTATGTGCAGGCGCAGGCCGATCAGCAGCAATCTGTAGGCGCACCAGAACGCAGCCCGCCTCCCTGGCGGAGCTCCATTTTCCCGCCGATCCGGACAAACTCCTCCGGGGTATTGACGTTGATGAGAGCCCGCTCGTCTCCGGCGAGACGCTCCAGTGCTTCCATCGGCTCATACCTGACATTCAGCTCCCTGTAAAGGTCGTAGATGCGGTAATTCCCATGTTCCAGGAAGTGCCGCATCGACTTCAAGCACCTCCTGGCATAGACGGCGAAGAGCGGTTCGAATCCGTCGGCGCTTTTCGGCACGACTGCATCGAAGCCGTGTCTCCGGGAGGCGAGGTGTCTGGCTACCGCACCGCTCGGGAAGGGGAGGTCGCACGCAGCCGCGAACACGTACGGAGTTGCCGCGCGGAGAAGCCCCGTATAGAGACCACCCAGCGCGCTGCCGGGGAAAATGTCCCCGTGGATCGGGAGTCCGTATGCGGCGAAACGTTCGGCCTGGTCACCGACCATGATGACCCGGTCGAAGGCTTCCCGGCACACCGTGAGGACCCGTTCAATCATCGGCACGCCGTCGATCTCAAGAAATGCCTTGTCCATCCCCATGCGGCGGCTTTTCCCCCCCACGAGGATCACGGCGGTAATGTC
>DATJLB010000225.1:0-13479 GCA_035490915.1 Geobacteraceae bacterium | reverse complement strand
CCCTGATCCAGCTCAAGGACTGGAAAATGGCGGCTACGGTCCTGACGGGATTCCGGGAGCTCTTCCCCGGCCACGAGCTGCAGCCGGAAGTCACCAGGAAGATTGCCTATGTCTACAGGGAAGACGGAAAGCTTCCTCTCGCTGCCGGCGAATATGAACGTGTCGAGACGGAATTCAAGGATGAGGAGGTGAGGAGGGGGGCTCTCGTGCTGGCGGCGGAACTGCACCAGCAGACGGGGAACACCAGGCAGGCCCTTGCCGTATACCGCCGATTCATCGGCTACTTCCCGCGGCCGGTCGAGGTCAACCTGGAAATGCGCAACAAGATCGCCGAGATCCTGAAGGGGGAGAACGATCGGAAAGGTTATCTGAACGAGCTCAAGGAGATGGTCGCGATCGATGCGGCTGCCGGGAAGGAGCGTACCCCGCGGACCCGGTACCTGGCAGGGAAGGCGGCTCTGGTGCTGGCAGAGCAGACGTATGACCGGTTCGCGGAAGTCCGGCTCGTCCAGCCGTTCGAAGCCAGCCTGCGCAAAAAGAAAGAGCTGATGAAAGCGACAACCCAGGCGTTCAACAAGCTCGTGGAGTACGAAGTCGGTGAGGTCACGGCCGCGGCGACGTTTTATCTTGCCGAGATCTACGCCCACTTCAGCAAATCCCTGACGGAGTCGGAGCGTCCGGCCGATCTGAATGCCCAGGAACTGCAGGAGTACGAACTGGCAATCGAGGAACAGGCGTATCCGTTCGAAGAAAAGGCTATCAAGGTCCACGAGAAGAATCTTGAATTGATCTCCATGGGTGTCTACAACTCCTGGGTCGACAAGAGTCTGGAGAGATTGGCCAAGTTCGTGCCTGCCCGATACGACAGGCCGGAAATTCCCAGTGACATCGTCGCTTCGCTGGAAACCTATGCGTTTGAGATCGAAAGGCCGGCCCCGCCAGCGGCACCGGTGGCCAAAGGGAAGAATCCCGTCACGGGCGCCGACTTACTCTTACCTCTCCCAGCCTTCGTGCCGGAGAACGTGCCGTGGGAAGAAACATCGAAGCACCCCGCAGTGGGGCCGCTGCGCGTGCTGACGGGGAATGAACATGGAAAAAGCGCCAAACAGTGATGCAAGGGGGGAAATGACCATGGAACAAACGCCAAACAACGATGCAACGAGAGAAAGCGTGCAGGGGAGTCGTTCCCGCATGGTAGCGCGTGCCGGTTGCCTGCTGTTCGCAATGGGCATCTCGCTGCTTGCAGGATGCGCCACCGCAGGCAAGACCACGGTGGCCAAGGTGGAGCCGGCTGCACCCGCGCCCGCCGTAGCAGCACCGTCTCCTCCCAAGCAAACGGGACCCTCCGTGGTGCACCTTACCGACGGGCGGGAAGGGTTTGTGATTACGGAATCATACGGCCTGGGCGCGCAGGTGCGCGCAGACTTCGACCGGGCGAGCGCCATGATCAGGGAAGCGAAGTACGACAAGGCGATCGAGCTGCTGGAAAAGGTAATCGCACAGTCGCCGGGAATGACCGCGCCCCACATCAACGTTGCGATCGCGTACCGACGGATAAACAAGCCGGAGCAGGCTGAGCAGCACCTGAAAAAAGCCCTGGAATCGGTTCCCGGGCATCCGGTGGCGAGCAACGAATACGGGCTGCTGTTGCGTAAAGCGGGGCGTTTTGCCGAGAGCCGGCAGGTTTATGAAACATCGCTTGCTCTCTTCCCCGAATACTATCCGCTCCACAAGAATCTCGGAATCCTGTGCGACCTGTATCTGAAAGATGCGGCCTGTGCCGCTGCACATTATGAGATCTATGCCAAAGCGATGCCCAAGGACCAGCAGGTGAAGTTATGGCTTGCCGATCTGCAGACCCGGTCGGGAAGCACTATGACGGCATCTGCCGGTACGAAGAACGGAACTGCCCATCCCTGAGCCGGGCGCCGCGATACGGGAGTAAGCCTATGTTGCGAAAATTCGTTTTTACCCACTGCCTGGTTCTGTTTTCGGTTGCCATGGCAGTGGCGGAGGATAACGGGTCCAACGGACCAAACGGATCGAATGGACAGAATGCGCCCATTGTATCCAATGGACCGAATGCACCAGGTACACCACAAGGGACCGGTGACCCGGATGCCAAGACGCTCCGGGGGATGTCGGTTCTCGGTAACAACGAGGCGCCGATGTCGCTTTTCATCGTTCCCTGGAAAAGTTCCGAGTTGGGGGTCGAGACAAACCTGACCAGAACGTTGAACGAGCACGATGTGCCGGTGGACCGGGACGTTTTCATGCGGGAGCTCGCGTTCTACCAGGTGAGCGTCGGGAGCAGGACCACCGCACCGGCACAAGTCTCCCACGTTTCGAAGTAACTAATAACCGCATTAGCGGATCAAAAAGCCAAGGAGGCACACGATGTACACGATAGTAAGGTTTTTTCAGATGGGCGGGTTCTTCATGTTCCCTATTCTCCTCGTGCTTGCGGCCGGCATCGCCATCTCGGTCGAGCGCTGGATGCATCTGAAGCGCGTCAGGGCGGAAAACAGCAAGGTATGGGACGAGGTGCATCCGGTTCTGGCCGAGGGGAATTTCGACAAGGCCCGGGAAATGGTCAACGAGGACACATCGGCCCTCTCGCAGATGCTGGCGATGGGGCTGGCGCGCCAGGGGGCGGTCAGACGGCGGGAAGACATAGAAATCGCCATGGAAGAGAGGATGATGGAGATCATTCCCCAACTGGAAAAGCGGACGCCGTACCTGGCGCTCCTCTCGAATATCGCCACCCTCTTCGGCCTCCTCGGCACCATCATGGGTCTTATCTCGGCCTTCGCCGCGGTTGCCGGTGCAAGCCCGGCCGAAAAAGCCGCCCTCCTCGCGGCCAGCATTTCGGAGGCGATGAACTGCACGGCGTTCGGTCTGATGACGGCGATACCGCTGCTGCTGCTCCATGCCCGCCTGACATCGACCACCGGCCAGATCGTGAACAGCCTGGAGATGGCATCGGTAAAGGCGCTCAATACGATCTCGACCTTTACCAAGCGCCAGTACTCAGAAGCCTAATGTGACAGGAGCTGAATCATGGCCAGACTCAGAAGGAGAAAAACAGGGGAGCCGCTCGAAACGGATATCATGGAGCTCCTGAACCTGACGCCGATGATGGACGTTTTCACGGTCCTGGTGGTCTTTCTGCTCATCACCGCCGTCTTCACGAGCATCACGATCATGGACCTGAGTGTCCCGACCAGCGCCGGCGGAGCCGCTGCCGTCAAGCCGAACTTTGCCATCGAGGTGATCGTCCGCAAGGCAGGACTGGAAATCGCCAACGGGAAGGCCGTGGAGGCCACCATCCCCAAGAAGGACGGTACATACGATCTGAAGACACTGTCCGAACTCCTCCTTGCCCTGAAAGCAAAATATCCGGAGAAGGAAGACGCGACGGTCCTGATGGAGCCGAGGATCGAGTACGATTATCTGGTCCAGGTCATGGATACGGTCCGCGGTGCCCAAACCCCCATCTTTCCCAAGATATCCATAGGAGACGCACCATGAGGCAGAGCAGGCGTTTGAAACGCATGGAGCGTAACAACACGAATCATTACGTCAGACTGAACCTGATCCCGATGCTGGATGTACTCTCGGTTCTCGTGTTCTTCCTCCTTTTCCACTCGTTCAACGGCGACATGCCGGAACAGCACCTCGCTCTCCCCCAATCCGTCGTGGAGACCAAGCCGAGGGGAACCGTCGCCATCTCCGTCACCCCAGACGCGGTGCTCATTCAGGGGGAACCCGTGATGAAGACCACGGCCCTTTATGACGACCGGGGCGGGACGGTTCGTGAAGTAACGGACCGGCTGGCACAGATCCAGCGCAGCATGAACGACACCGGCATCAGGGAGAACGAAACCAGGGAGATCACCCTCCTGGCTGATAAAACCATTCCGTTCAATGTCCTTAAAAAAATAATGACAAGCTGCACGGCCTCTGGATACGGAAAGATTTCACTTGCCGTCATCCAGAAGGCGGCGCACGGCTAGCGGGTATACTGTGAATACACCATCATTGTTACAGCAGGAATTGGCGCCGCTGAACGCGCAGATCGAGCAGGCCCGGGGAAGGCTTGCGGAGCTGAAGACCGAGATCCGCGCGGTAGAGGCAGAGCTTGAAACCTTTTCGACGGACCGGCTCCGTTTCGGCGCCCTGCGGGAGGCTTGCAACCTCCTCGACCGACTGGACGAACTGGAAGCCAGCCAGCTCTTCTGGGGAGACGTGCCGGAGGTCAAGGACCCCGCCGGGCATATGGCACGGTTGCGGAGTCGCATCGCCAGCTTCGACGCGGAGATCAGCGGGATCCTGGAACAACAGGCGCATCTCAAGGCACAGGCGGACCAGCGCCTCGACGAGCTCGATTACCTGTACGATGAGATCGATGAGGCGTACGATCGGGACGAGAGGCGCGACAGCGAATTTGCCATCGTGCGGGAGCTTTCCCCGGTGCCCCATGATTCGGTCATGCCGTGGTCCGAAGAGCCCGATCAGCGCTTCCGCCGCACCCAGCTCATGGCGATGTTCCTCTGCCTGCTCCTGGCCATCATCATCCACCTGGTGGTCGTGCCGAAGGTGGTCCGTCCGGTCGTTGCCCAGATCCCGGAACGGCTGGCGATGATGGTCAGGGAGCAACCGAAGAGGCCGGAGCCGGCAAAGAAAGCCAGGGAAGAGAAAAAAGAGCAGAAAAAGGAAGAGAAAGCGGGCGAGAAAAAGGTGGCGAAAAACGACGAGAAACAGGCCCCCCAGGCGGCGCCGGCACGCCCCAAGGCGGAGCCGGTGGAACAGGCGGCCGCGCCCAAAAGGAGCCAGAACACAGGGGTCCTGGCGTTCAAGGAGGCTTTCAAGGACATTCTCGATGAGACCTCGGTTCCAAAACTCGGGACCGAAGCCCGCCTCAGCACCAATGCCAACCCGGCCGGGCAGGCCGTGGCGAGCCGGTCGCTTGTGGCGATGCAGGGTGGGGCAGGGACCGGGGGGATCGGCAATGCCGCAGCCAGCCGGAATGTGGGAAGCGGCGGGATCGGCACAGCCGCAACCGGCCGGGCTGGTGGTGGCGGGGGGAACGGTGCGCGGATCGGCCGCGGAGGCAACGGCGTTGGCCAGGTCAGGAGTACGATCGCGGGCCCGGGGGGGAAGGGGGACGCGGCCAAGCCGCTTACCGCCGGTGGCAAACCGTCCCGAACAGACGAGGAGATCCAGCTCCTGTTCGATCGTTACAAGGCTGCGCTCTACCGGATCTACAACACCGAACTGCGCAAGGACCCGACCCTGCGCGGGAAGATGGTGCTGCGGATCACGATCGAACCGAGCGGGGCGGTCTCTGCCTGCGCGGTGGACTCCTGCAACATGAACGCACCTGACTTCAACACCCAGATCGTCGAGAGGGTCAAGAAGTTCAACTTCGGCGCCAAGGAGGGGGTGCCGAAGACGACGATTCTGTATCCGATCGACTTCCTGCCGGCGCGGTAAGATGCACATTCTTCTCAAGGAGGGTATCGATATGTTCAGAAGGTTCAGCAACACCAGCAGGATGGCGGTGGCGCTCGTGCCGGCCGCCCTGGCGCTCGGCGCTTCGGTCGCCAGCGCGAGCAACGTCGGGGTCGATCTCAATCTCCATCTCGGCAATCAGCCCCAGCAGGTCGTCGTCCCCGCACCGGTCGCCCTGCCGCCGACGCAGGTCATCGTCCCTGCGGCCCCGACACTCGCCATCGATAACGATGTCGATTTCGTCTATCCAGCACAGCTCGGCTTTTACGTGGCAGTGGGCGTACCGTACGATCTCTTCTGCGTGAAGAACAACTACTACCTCTTCCGCGACGGGGTCTGGTTCAGGGCGTCCGGCAGCCACGGGCCATGGGTTGCCGCGCGGTACCGGGAACTCCCGCCGGGCTTGCGCAAGCACGATATCGAGCGGATAAGGGCCTTCCGCAGCGTCGAGTACGACATCTACCGCCACGACCGGGACCACTACCGCGGCAGACACTTCATGACGCGCCGGGATGACTGGAAAGAGCAGCGCAAGGCGGAGAAGGAACACTGGAAGGAAGCGCGGCGCGAGGAGAAGGCGTACCAGAAGGACATGAAACGGGCGGAGAAGGAAGAGAGGAAGGCGGAGAAAGAGGAACGAAAGCGCTGGAAGCATGATAATGACTGATACGACCGCCGAATGCCGTGTTACACAGGTAGCGGTCGGTGAGGGGACCTCGAAAACGGTCCCCCGGAGAGAAGCCCGCACGATGCCGTTTGCCGGAGAGCTGGAACACCTGCCGATCGCCGATGTCATCCAACTGCTCCACTCGACCAGGAAATCTGGCATTCTGCGGGTCGCAAGCCGCAAGGGGGAAAGCCAGCTGGTTTTCAAGGACGGCTGCATCGTCAGCGCCAATCACCTGAACAGCAGTGCCCGGATCGGCAAGATCCTCGTCGACCGCAACATCATCTCCCAGGAGACCCTCGCCCAGGCTCTGCAGGTTCAGCTCCGGGCAGGGAAGGAACGCAAGCCCCTGATCGTCACGCTGATCGAAAGGGGGGGCGTCAAGGAAGAGGATGCCCACAGGGGGCTGGAACAGCTGATCGAGCTGACCCTCGTGGAAATATTGACCTGGAAAAAGGGGACCTTCACCCTGGAGGTCCTCCCCTCCTCCGTTTCCGATGACTACCGCTACTACCCCGAACGGATCAGCCGGGAAATCAACGTCGATACGCAGGTGGTATTGATGGACGCCCTGTGCATCTTCGACGAGAAGATGCGAGACGGCGAGCTGGCCGACAAGGATTTTCCGGAAGAAGAGGGGCCGACGGAAAGCGACCCGGCCGCACTGCACCGGCAGAGACTGGATGAGATCGCACCGTCTCTCTCGGTGCAGGAGCGGGAAGAGCTGGCTGCGTTTCTCGGCGTATTCTCCGCAGCCCGGGAAACGGCAGTGGAGTCGGCCCGTTCCGTTATTCTTCTCAGTCCCGACCGGCTGCTCAGCCATGCCGTGACAGCCGTCTGCATGCCCGCCGGGATCCCCGTGTCCGTCGCCAGCGAGGAACAGGATCTCGACCCGATCCTCATCAATGCACTGGCCGGCAATGACGTGCCGATTTTCGTCATCGACGCGCCGAGGCAGGCCGACGACCGTTTTTCTCCGAAGGAGATCTCCTCCCTGCGGCAGCGGAAACGGGTGCACTATCCGGAAATCTGCATCGTCCAGCTTGCCGCGCCCGGCGATGTCGCGTTCACGTTACAATCCTACAGCGACGGCGCCCGGGCCGTTCTTCCCAGGCCATCACTGCATGAGCGGCGGGAGTCCTACGTTACGGACACCATGCAGTTCCTGACAGCTATGCGGGCTTTCCTCATGGCGACTGCCTTCGAGCGGGAATCGTTCGCTGCAGGCAGGCTCAAAGCCGCCATCGCCCGCCTCCCCGACTTCCGGGACGCCACCACGTCGGTAGCCCGCAACCTCCTTGAATGCGTGGCGGGAATATGCGAGCGCGCCCTGACCCTGATTGTCCACGACGCGGAACTGGTCGTCGACAAGTGGATCGGCATCGGTGACGGCAGGGTGGGGGGAGTGGAACCGGCGCCAGGCGTGCGCATGCCCCTGGCACGGCCTTCGCTCTTGTGCGACGTCGCAGAGTGGGGATTCGTCCATTACGGGCCGATCGAGGATGAAACGCTCAGGAACCATCTCTTTGCCGCGATCGGTCCCCCTGCCCGCTCGACCGTGCTCCTCCTCCCCATAAGGAGAGACGGAAAAACCGTGGCGCTGGTCTATGGGGACTTCGGCGGCAGGGAACCGGTGCCGCTTGACGGGGGGCTTCTGGAAATCCTGGCGAGCCAGGCGGAGCTGGTGCTGGAGAGCGCCTTCTACCGTAAGAATCTGGCACAGAACGCCCGACAGGGGACAGCAGCTGGTTAGGGAGGCAAGCCCAATGAAAAAGCCCGAGCAGAGAATCAATACCATTTACCGTGCGCAGAAACGAGCCCGACTTCTCTCCCGGATTGTCGCGAGGGTCGGGACGCTGTACAGACGAGTGTCATTATGAAAAAGGTGATTCTTACGTGGTTTGCCATACTCTGCGTGTTTCTTTCGGTAGCTGGCTGTAGTGGTGGCGCTGGCGGCGGAAGCAGCGCCAGTGGCGGAGGCGGTGGCGGCAACGGAGGCGGTGGCGGCAACGGAGGCGGCGGAGGCGGCACATATGCGGTCCCACAGATTGCCGACGTAAACGGCGGTATTTCCGGCTGCGGTTTTGCCGGCAGCACGTTTATCGTCGACGGGTCCGGTTTCGGCTCTCTCACTGCCGCCAACGCCACCTGTTCGCTCGACTTTCGCGATGCGCGAACCAACGCAGTTGTTGCGACGGCTTCCATAAACTATTCAGCGGGAGACTGGAACGACACGTATATCAAGGGAACCGTTCCGGACGGACTTACTGCCTTGACGGCGTATAAAGTCACGGTAACGACCCCCGGAGGGACCAGCAATGCCGTGAACTTCCTGGTTGTCGCACATGCGGCCTTCACCCCTGCCGCAATGCTCTGGTCGCAGACTCAAAGTCTCCCTGCCGCCCAAGAGGGTTTCCCGACGGTTGTTGCTCCGATTTTCGCCAGCATGACCAGCGTGACGACCAACTACATCTACACCCTTGGTGGGAAAAAGGTCGGCGGCAAGACGGCGTATACCAACATTGTCTACTGCAGCCGGTTGAACAACGCTACCGGCGCCATCAATGCGCCCTGGGCCAGGACAACCCCTCTGCCGGGGAAAAGGGGGTTTTCTGCCGCGGTCCTTGCCAACATGTTCAACTCCCCCGTGAGCACCTATGGAACGGTTTATGTGCTGGGCGGGCTCAATGACCAGGGAAACGTAACCGATACCGTGTACTACGCATCCCTGAACGTCGACGGCACGATAGCTCCGGCGGGCACTACCGGAACCTGGGCAACGACAACCAAACTGCCGAAGGCACTGTTTGCCGCAGGCGCGGTCATCTTCCACGGCCGTATCTATGTGGCCGGCGGAAACGATGCAACCGGCTCCCCCGTCACATCGGCCTATGCGGCACAGATCAACAGCGATGGGACTCTCGGTGCCTGGCAGGCCCTTCCCGACATGCCGATCACACTCGCCTATCATCGTCTCGTCACCGCTGCCGGCTATCTCTATGCCATCGGAGGAGACAGTGCGTCAGCCGACCCGCTGACCAATCTTCCGGACGCGTCATCCCAGGGAGACGTCTATTACAACAAGATCAACTTTCCGGATGGGACGCTGGTAAACGACACGTGGAGCAAGAATCCCATTGGCATGGGCACGAGCCGGGAGAAACATTCCGCTGTCGTCGCCGGGGGATATCTGCTCGTGAGTGGCGGCCTCTACAGCGGTGCGACAAACGGTTCGCACGAACAGTCATACGCAGCCATCAACCCTGACGGATCGCTCGCCAGCTTTATCGATGCAACCGGCACCCAGACGATTTCAGGTTCCCCGACCGGGTACAACTTTTACAATCACTCTGCGGCCTATTTTGTGGACGATAGTGGCAATCCCCATGTCCTGATCCTCGGCGGCGCGGATGCGGTTTACGGGACGCTTCACAGCGAAGTATGGTACCAGCATTGATATGAAAGGTAGATTCCACCCGTAAGCGCACCATGAACGGAGCAAGATAACAGAACAGGACATGAAAAATATTCTCCCTGCCCGGTGAAGCAGGGGGAGGGGCTGGCAAAGGCATGCCGGTGATGGCATCTGAAAAGGGGCCCCCAACCCTTTTCAAAACCCGCCAACACCCGGCAACAGAAAGGCCCTGAGGAATCAGGGCCTTTTCTGTTTTTCCCCTTGAGCCGGCTGATGAAGTCCTGCCCGGAAGGAGCGATGATGAAAAAACGTCAGGCTTTAGAGATCGTTAGCGAGCAGATTGTGGAACTCCAGGAGCGGCTGGAAGGTTCTGCCGATCCGGTGGAGAAGAGCGTCTTGGTCCAGAGACTGGATAATCTGAAAAAATTATTTGAGTTTCTGGCTTCCCACCAGTCCGAAGCCATCGCAGCAGGGAAGTGTGCGTAAAAGGGGGCTGGAGATCCTCCAAAAAGGAGCAGACATGCTTAAAATGTTCGACAACATGCTCGGTTACTTTTCCAGCGACCTTGCCATCGACCTGGGAACCGCGAATACCCTCGTCTACGTGAAGGGGAAGGGGGTCGTTGTCAACGAACCTTCCGTGGTTGCAGTGCAGCACGTGGAAAGAGGGGAACGGAAGATTCTGGCCGTCGGGATGGATGCGAAGAAGATGCTCGGCTGCACACCGGCGAGCATCACCGCCATCCGTCCCATGAAGGATGGGGTGATCGCCGACTTCGACGTGACCGAAGTGATGCTGCGCCATTTCATTCGTAAGGTGCGCAGACGCAACCCCGTGGTCCGCCCCCGGATCGTGATCTGCGTGCCGTCGGGGATCACCCAGGTAGAAAAGCGGGCGGTGAAGGAAACGGCCGAATCGGCGGGTGCCCGGGAAGTGTACCTCATCGAGGAACCGATCGCGGCCGCCATCGGCGCCGGTCTCCCCATCACCGAGGCATGCGGCAACATGATCGTCGACATCGGCGGGGGGACCACCGATGTGGCGGTCATTTCCCTCGCCGGGACGGTCTGCGCCATATCGGTCCGGGTCGGGGGGAACCAGATGGACGAGGCTATCGACAAGTACATCAAGCGGAAACATAACCTCCTCATCGGCGAGCGCATGGCGGAGACGATCAAGATCGAGATCGGGGAAGCCTGTAAGGGGGGAGAAGGCCGCCGCACCATGGAGGTGAAGGGGCGCGACCTGGTGTCCGGCATTCCCAAGACCATCGTGATAGATTCCGATGAAATTCGCGAAGCGCTGAAGGAGCCGGTAAAGGCAATCGTCCATGCGGTCCGCATCTGTCTTGAGCGGACCCCTCCGGAGCTGACGGACGACATCATGGAAAAAGGAATCGTGCTGGCCGGCGGCGGGTCGCTCCTGCGCAACCTTGACATCCTGCTGCGGGAGGAAACCGGCCTGAAGGTGGCAATTGCCGAGAACCCTCTTTCCAGCGTCGCACTCGGCTCGGGCACCGCGCTGGGCGAAGTGAACCTCCTCAAGTCCGTCTCCATCTGCTGAGCGAGATGGGACGGGGATGATTTTCATGAGGCAGGGGGGCTCGATTAATAGCGGGGCGGTTTCGCAGCATGGCCCCGGACTGTCAGGTATAAAGGAGGAAGAAACGTGAACGCACAATCTTTCGTGAAGGTCGTTGCCGGTGCATCGACCGTGGCAATGCTCGCTGCCGGATGCGCAACCAATCCTGATGGCAGCTATGAATGGAAAAGAACAGCCATCGGCTCCTTGGGAGGAGCGGCGCTTGGTGCCGGTATCGGTGCCCTTGCAGGCGGCAAGACGCACCGGGGGCGGAACGCGGCGATCGGTGGGCTGTCGGGCGCCATTGTCGGTGGCGGCATCGGCCTCTATATGGACCGGCAGGCGGCAGCGCTTAAGAAGAGCCTGCCGCAGGCGGAAGTGGTCAGGGATGGCGACAAGGTGTACGTGGCGCTCCCTGCGGGTATCCTGTTCGCCTCCGGCAAGGACGCATTGAAGCAGGGAGCCAGGGATTCCCTGACAAAAGCGGCGGCAGCGCTGAAGGGATCGGAGACCAACATCATCGTGGAGGGGCATACCGATTCCACCGGCTCCGATGCCGTCAACCAGCCCCTCAGCGAGCGGCGGGCAGAGCACGTCCGGGACGTACTCATTGCCAATGGCGTCGCTGGTTCGAGGCTCACCGCCGTCGGGTACGGCGCCAGCCGCCCTGCGGTTCCCAACGATACCGAGGCCAATCGTGCCTTGAACCGCCGTGTGCAACTGGAGATAAGTCCGAATGAAAAGGCCCGGGCAGAGAATGGATAGGTAAAGGTAGGCGAAGCGGAAAGGCCCTGAGGAATCAGGGCCTTTTTATTTTGTCTCCCGTGAGCTGGCTGATGAAGTCGTGTCCGGAGCAGTTCTTCAGGGCTGAAGAGACGTTGAACATTATTTGTAACGCCGGGCGTACAATGGTATTCTTAAGACCGGGAAGTACGCCGCCAATGTGCCGCTTCTTTGGAGGAACCTTTTCTACATGAGATCGCTGACAGGCAACGAAATGGCATCCTTCAATACGTTCCGGTTGCAACCATGCTGTGCCGGCGTCTGCCTCGTGGACGATCCCGCCGAAATGACCGATCATCTGATGACCCTGGGCGCCGACGAGCTGGCACATATCCAGGTTGCCGGGGAGCTTTCCAATACCATCCTCGGTGAGGAGATAGACACCCCTCTGCTGCTGTACAGAGATGGCCGTGTCATCGACATTTCCAGGTCGAAGGATGCGGTGACGGTTCGGGTTGCCGGGAGCTGCAAACTCGACGCGCTGGTTGAAACCATGTGTGAGCACGACATCCACGGGGTCGAGCTGCTTTCCGGCATACCCGGAACCGTTGGCGCGGCCGTCGTGCAAAATATAGGCGCCTATGGCCAGCAGATTGCGGATGTGTTCCTGTCGGCCCGTGCCTTCGACCTTCACAGCCGCTCCATCGTCGAGCTGCATGCCGGGGATCTCGCGTTCTCATACCGCTCCAGTTCGCTGAAGAAATCGGCCGCTTTTACGCCCCGCACGGTTGTGCTGGATGTCGTGTTGCAGTTCCCGAGGCAGGCTGCCGGAAAGCCGGTCACGTACAAGGATATCCTGACCATGCATGCCGAACGCGGCAGGGCACTCGATGACATCAGGGGAGTTCGTGATACCGTGCTCGAAGTGCGTGCAAGAAAAGGGCTGGTTGTAGACGGTGACAACTGGTGCCCCTGCGCGGGCAGCTTTTTCATGAGTCCCGTTGTGCCGAAGGAATCGGCGCTTCAGCTTGCGCGCCTCATACGGGGCCATGAATTCGCGGACAATTTTCTCTCCTGGTATGCACCTGAAGCCGGAACAACCCGTTTCCCCGCTGCATTGATCATGCGCGCCGGCGGGTTCATGAACGGGGACCGGTGGGGGCAGGTGGGGCTGAGCCCGCATCATATCCTGGCGATATGCGGTTATCCCGGTGCCAGGGGGACGGACGTGGTGGCGCTGAGCCGGTTGATCCGGGCGCGTATTTACGAACGGTTCGACATTGTCCTGGAGCCGGAAGTGCGGTTGTTGGGCCGTCTGGAGAATGAAGATTGTGCGGCCTTCATCGAGAGGAACCCGTTCGTCCCTGGAGCTGGCGAGCCGGCATGGGCAGTTGGCATGGGGGTCCCGCGACAATGACCGCCTTAGCGGTGATCCTTTCCCGAAGAAAATAGGGAGCAGTTGAAGACTGTTGTGTGGACTGCACAGAAAAGGGGTTGCGAATATTTCGCAACCCCTTTTCCCTTTTCCGGCACCCTCCGCCACAGCTCCACATGGGTAATATATCCTGAGGATCTGGG